>DASQWY010000413.1:0-2099 GCA_035640005.1 Actinomycetes bacterium | reverse complement strand
CGCTGCTGCTGGGGGGTGCCGGCGAGCCGCTGCTGGAGGCGGCCGCGCTGGCGGGCGTGCTGCTGGCCAACCGCGACGAGGCCGCGGCGCTCAGCGGCCGCCGCGACCCGCGGGCGGCCGCCCGGCTGCTCGCCGGCCGGGTCGGCACCGCCGTGGTCAAGTGCGGCGCGCGCGGCGTGGTGGTCGCCGAGGCCGGCCGCCGCCAGCCGCTGCGGGTGCCGGCGCCGGCGGTGCCGCTGGTGGACGTGACCGGCGCCGGGGACGCGTTCGCCGCCGGCTACCTGGTGGCCGCCGCGGCCGGCGCCGACCCGGTCGAGGCGGCCAGGGCCGGGGTCGCCCTGGCGGCCCGGGCGGTGGGCACCGAGGGCGCCTGGCCGGCCCTGCCCACCGACGCCCCCCTCCGATAGGCTGGACCGACCGCTCATCTGATCAGGAGGGACCACCCCAGCCGATGGACCGACCGATCGTCGTCGCCGACCGCATCGCCACCGCCAGCGCCGTCGTCGCCCTCGAGTCCAGCGTGCTCGCCCAGGGCCTGCCGGCCCCCGCCAACCTCGAGTCGGCCGAGGCGCAGTCGCTGGCGGTGTGCAAGGCCGACGCCGAGCCGGCGGTGGTCGGCGTGATCGGCGGGCGCATCCTGGTCGGCGCCGACCACCAGCAGGTCAAGGCGCTCGCCTCCGGCGCGGTGCACTGGAAGGTCACCGTCCGCGACCTCGCCTACGTGGTCGCCCGCGGCCTGGACGGGGCCACCACCGTGTCGGCGACCGCGTTCGCGGCCGAGGCGGTCGGCATCGACGTGATGGCGACCGGCGGGATCGGCGGCGTCCACTTCGGCGCCGGGGACGTCTCGGCCGACCTGCCGCAGCTGGCCCGCTCCCGGCTGACGGTGGTCTGCAGCGGGCCCAAGCACGTCGCCGACGCCGCCGCCACCATGGAGTGGCTGGAGACGCACGGGGTGCTGGTGGTCGGCTACCGCACCGACCGGCTGCCCGGCTTCCTCGCCCCCGGCAGGCTTCCGCTGGAGCACACCGTCGACGGGGTGCGGCAGGTCGTCGAGCTGATCCGGGTGCGGCGCGCGCTGCAGGCGCCCGGCGCGCTGGTGCTGGTCCAGGACCCGCCGCCGTCGGCGGCCATGGAGCCCGACGAGCTGGCCGAGCTGGCCGCGGCCGGGGCCGCCGCCGCCCGCGACGCGGGCGTGTTCGGCAAGGCGCGCACCCCGTTCGAGCTGGACTGGCTGCACCGGCGCACCGGAGGGCGCAGCCTCACCGCCAACCTGGCGCTGCTGGAGGCCAACGCCGGCCTGGCCGGGGAGATCGCCGCGGCGCTGGCGGCGGGCTAAAGACACTTGCGTATCACCGTGACGTCCAGCCTGATCGCCAGCAGGGATCACGTGGTCTTGGTGATGCGCAAGCGTCTTTAAGTCAGCGGCGGCGGGCGGCGGGCGCGGCGCTGGCCAGCACCACTAGGCCGAGCACGATCAGCCCGACCGGCACCAGGTAGCGGCCCTGCAGCTGCCAGACGTCCATGGCGTCCAGCAGGAAGGCGACCCCGGCCAGCACGAACACCAGCCCGGCCAGCAGCGACAGCCGGTCCACCCCGCCGCGCATCAGCGGTTCACCTGCACCTGGCCGAGGCCGGTCCGGACGTCGAGCACCAGCCGGCGGGTGGCGCCGTCGAAGTCGTCGGAGCGCGCCTGCAGCCGGCTGCCGAGCCCGTTCTGCTCCCGGTCCAGGGCGTTCACCTGGCCGAGTCCGGAGCGGGCGTCGACCCGGACCCCGACCCCGCCCGGCAGGTCGACCTGCAGCTGGCCGATGCCGACCCTGGCCCGGACCGTGGCGGTGGTCCCCTCGGGGACCTGCAGGCCGCTCAGGTCGACGGTCAGGTTG
This sequence comes from Actinomycetes bacterium, assembly GCA_035640005.1. Classification (GTDB taxonomy): domain Bacteria; phylum Actinomycetota; class CALGFH01; order CALGFH01; family CALGFH01; genus DASQWY01. Next base: position 213 of record DASQWY010000413.1, on the reverse strand, counting down.
CCGACGGCCACCTGGTAGGTGCGCAGGTCGGCCGGGGTGGCCGGCCGTTCGCTGCGGTTGCCGACCCCGCCGCTGAGCGGGAAGGCCACCGTCCAGTCGGCGGCGGCGGCCACCGCCAGCACCAGCGTCAGCAGCACGCCGAGCACCATCAGCCCGGTCTGGCGGCCGCGCCAGGCGCCGGCGGCGGTGGCCAGCCCGATGGCGATCAGCGCC
>DASQWY010000412.1:0-4510 GCA_035640005.1 Actinomycetes bacterium | reverse complement strand
CCGACCGCCTCCAGCGCCGCCCGCCGGTACCACAGGCCGGCCACGTCGGCCTCCGCGTGGACCGCGAACGTCCGCCCCAGGGCGCGGCCGGCAAGCAGCAGCGGCGCCAGGAAGTCGTGCTCGTACTCCCCGGCGACCCAGTGCTCGTCCAGCTCCTCCAGCGGCGCCAGGAAGCCGGCCGCGGTGAACTCGGGCACCCACACCGAGTCGAGCACGGCCAGGTCGGGGCCGAGACCCTCCGCGACCGCGTGCGTCAGCGCCTGGTGCAGCTCGTGGAGCTCGACCGTGGCCACGCTCAACCTGGTGCCGACCGGCGCGGCCCGGCGGATCAGCCCCTCCCACGGCCCCTCCGGGACGATCACCCGCAGCTCCGGGCCGCCCCGGTGCCTGTGAACCCAGTGCGGGTTGACGAACGTGCCCCGCCGGCGGTGGCGGATGACCACGCCCTCGGCGGCCAGCTCCGACAGCGCCCGGGTCACGGGCGTGCGGCTGATGCCGTGCCGCGCGCACAGCTCGTGCTCGGTGGGAAGGCGCCCATCCAGCCCGTAGCGGCCCTCCAGGATCTCCTCGAGCAGCAGCGTCTTGAGCTGGAAGTAGACCGGTATCGGCAGCTTGGGATCGATGGCCATGACGGCACCCCTTGGTCAGCGCCCGGACAGGGCCCGCGCCAGTGCGCCGCGGAGCACCAACCCACGGAACAGGAGGTCGAGGCCGTGGAGGAACCCGAGGGTGAGGATCAGGTTGTCGCGATCGACCCGCACCCCGCGGACCCGCGACAGGTAGCCGGCCAACGCCGCACGGAGGTCGACCGCGCCCCATGAATCGGCCGGATAGTCGAGCTCGCCGTCGGGCAGGGAGCCGTCCTCGATCGCCGCGCGGAGCCCGCTCTCCAGCTGGCGGCGGAGGGGCTCGCGGCTGGCACGGTCCAGCTCGATGAGCAGCTCGGACGCTCTGGTCGTCATGACCTGAGCCTATCCGCTGGACTCATTGACGGCACCCTCGACTGGCCCTGGTGGCAGGACCAGCGGCACCGTAGGGTGGCCGGCATGTTCGACCACTTGCCGCGCGGCACGCGCCGGCTCGGCTGGGCGCGTCAGACCCCGAGCTCGGCCGGGAGCCGTCCGGCGTTGACGGCCTTCTGGAGCGCCTCGTGGTCGGCCTCGACCTGGTCGGCGTAGGCGCGGGCGAAGCGGGCAAATGCTCGGTCGGCGCTGTCGCCCTTGCCGAGGTAGCCGGACAGCATGGTGGCCCCGGTCGAGCGGGCATGGCCCTTGGCCAACAGGGTGCCGCACACCCGCGCGTAGTCCATCAGCGCCGACCCGTCCATGCCGTCGACGGTGATCGCGCCCTTCATGTCGCGGAACTGGCGCACGTAATAGTCCAGGCCGTCCACGGTGGTCCAGCCGAGCAGCAGGTCGCTGACGGTCTGCAGCGTCTGCTGGTACTCCACGACCCGCTGCCCCTGGTGGGCGTGCCAGGCGCTGTCGCCATGCACGAACCGGGCCACGCACGAGCGCCTGGCCTGCTTGAGCTGCAGGAACAACACGTCGCCTGGGCCGTTGCCCTGCAGCAGGGCAACGAACGCGCGAAGGCCGACGCTGCCCACCCCGACCACCTTGTGGGCCACGTCCACGACCACGTAGGCGCCGAGCAGGCCGCGCCAGTAGGGCGGCAGGGTGGTCAGGTACCGCTCGAGGCCGTCGACCAGCCGGTCGGTCTCCTGCTCGGACACATGGGTCACCACCGGCGGCTGGTCCACGATCTGGCGCGCGCCGCCACGCTCACGGGTCAGCCTGGGCAGCGCCCGGTCGCTGGTCCGGGCCCGGGCCCGGCTGGCGGCCCGCTCGATCTCGCCCCGCAGCGACCAGTCGGCCATCTCCTGCCGCATCCGGTCGATGTCCAGCCGGTCGAAGGAGCGGGCCAGCAGCGGCTTCCCGGCCAGCCGGCGCAGCTGCCGCCGGTAGGCGCCTGCGCACCACAGGACCGCGTCCTCGCAGGTGTCCTCGGAGAGGCCGTTCTGGCGGCCTGCCACCCACACGCTGGTGGTCAGCCGCCGCAGGTCCCATTCCCACGGTCCGGGATGGGCCTCGTCGAAGTCGTTGAGGTCGAAGACCAGGTCCCGTTCGGGCGAGGCATAGAAGCCGAAGTTTCCGAGGTGAGCGTCGCCGCAGATCACCGGCTCGATCCCGGTCCTGGGCAGGTGGGCGAAGTCCTCGGCCATCAGCGCGGCCGAGCCGCGCAGGAACGCGTACGGCGACGCCACCATCCGACCGACCCGCACCGGCACCAGCCACGGCAGCCGCCCGTCGTGCGCCCCTTCGACCAGGCCCACCGGGTCGGGCCGATCCTCGGCGGGCCGCCAACGACCGAGGCCGCCACGCGACACCTGCTTCCGCAGCGCCTTCCCGGCCGCCAGGCGGTCCTGCTTGGCCGGCATCGAGATCCGCAGGAGGTTCGCCATCACATCCCGCCGGCGTCGTCAGGCCCGGTTCGTGCCGCCATCTTGCCAGCGTCGAGGCCGGAAGACCGCCAGGGCTGAACGATAGTTCAGGCACGTTCAGCGCCGGTTCAGGCGCAACCGTGCAACCTGGAGCTGCTGGAGTCCGGGACGCATGGAGCGAAGGAGTAACGCATGAGCCGTTGCCGGCCGGGTGCGAGCATGCTGAGCATCGGCCTGGCGGTGGCGCTGGTGACCGGCGCGTGCGGCGGGACGTCGGGCTCCAGGCACAAGTCGGCAACGTCGGCCACGATGCCCGCGGGCCCGGGCTGCATCAGGCCCGACAGCGGCCACGGGTGCCTGCCGGTCGCGCCGGCCAGCAAGCGGGTCGACCTGGTCAGGCCGTCGTTCTCCCACCCGGTCCCGATCACCAACCCGCTGCACCCCACCAGCGAGGTCGCCCAGGTCATCTTCGGTGGCCAGGTCGACGGCAAGCCGTTCCGGACCGAGTTCACCCTGCTGCCCGACCGCAAGGCGATCAACTGGGACGGCCGGCGGATCGACGCGGTCACCACCCAGTACCTGGCGTACGAGGACGGGCGCATCCAGGAACTGGCCTACGACTGGTTCGCACAGGCCGACGGCGGCGCTGTCTGGTACCTCGGCGAGGACGTGTCGGACTACCGCAACGGCGTCGCCTACACCCACGAGGGGTCCTGGCAGGCCGGCAGGGACGGCCCGGGCGCGATGATCATGCCCGCCCACCACCGGGTGGGCGACGTGTACCGCACCGAGAACGCTCCTCCCATCGTGTTCGAGGAGATCACCGTCAAGGCCGTCGGCCGGACGGTGCCGGGCCCGAGCGGCCCGGTCCGCGGCGCGCTAGTCGTCTCCGAGCTGCACACCGACGGCACCCGCGAGGACAAGATATTCGCCCCCGGCTACGGCGAGTTCTCCACCGGCGACGCCAAGGGCGACCTGGAGGCCGTCTCGCTGGCCGTGCCGACCGACGCGCGCCCCGGGCCGCTGCCGGCCCAGCTCAGCGCCCTGTCCGCTGCGGTCCGCAAGGCCTTCGACACGGTCGGCCGCAACGACTGGGCCGGCGCCGCGACGGCCGGCACGACCTTGCGGGAGGCGTGGGACGCCTACCGGTCGGGCGACCTGCCGCCGCTGCTGGAGCGTCAGACGAGCAGGGACGTCGACCTGCTGGCGAGGGCGGTCGCCGCCCGCACGCCCTCGCAGGCTCACCAGGCCGCCCTGCGCGTCGCCCAGGACGACCTCGACCTGCGGCTTCGCCACCGGCCGCTCGCCGAGGTCGAGCTTGCCCGCCTGGACCTGTGGGGCCGCCAGCTCCTGGTCGACGCCGTCGCCAGCGACCGTGGCGCGGTCGCTGGCGACGCCACCACCATGCAGCTGATCTGGCAACGGGTCCGCCACGGCGCCGACCCGGCCGCCGCCGCGCGCGTCGACGCCCGGCTCCGCGACCTGCGGGCCGCGGCCGGCAACCGCGACGTCGCCGCCGCGGCCGGGGCCGTTCCGGCGCTGCTGGCGACGGTCGCGACGGTCCGGCCCGGCTGACCGCGTTCAGCGGAGATTCAGCCGCGGCGGGCATGATGGTCGTCGACCGTGGGGTGGGGGAGGACGGCGGTGCGGGTGCTGGTGGTCGACGACGAGCGGGGACTGGCCGCCGGGCTCCGCAACGGGCTGGAGGCCGAGGGGTTTGCAGTCGACGTGGCCTCGGATGGCGGCGATGGGCTGTGGATGGCCCGGGAGCACCCGTACGACGCGATCGTGCTGGACATCCTGTTGCCCGGCATCAACGGCTACAAGGTCTGCGCCACCCTGCGGCAGGAGGGCATCTGGACGCCGATCCTGATGCTGACCGCCAAAGGGGGCGAGTGGGACGAGGTCGAGGCGCTCGACACCGGCGCCGACGACTACCTGACCAAGCCGTTCTCCCATGCCGTGCTGGTCGCCCGGCTGCGGGCACTGCTGCGGCGTGGCGCCCGCGAGCGGCCGGCGGTGCTGGAGGCGGGGGACCTCCGGCTGGATCCGGCGGCCAGGCGGGCGTGG
>DASQWY010000411.1:0-2256 GCA_035640005.1 Actinomycetes bacterium | reverse complement strand
CAACGACACCGAGGCGATCGCCGCCGCCTTCCAGGCCGCCGTCGACCAGCCGGAGCGGCCGAGCTTCATCCGGCTGCGCAGCCACATCGCCTGGGGGGCACCGCACGCCCAGGACACCCCCAAGGCGCACGGCGCGGCGCTCGGCGAGGACGAGGTGCGCGCCACCAAGCAGGCCTACGGCTGGGACCCGGACAAGCACTTCTACGTGCCCGACGGCGTCTACGACCGCTGGCGGGTGCGCGTCCCCGGCAACCAGGCGGCCAGGGCGGACTGGCGCCGGCGACTGGACGCCTACGCCGCCGCCGAGCCCGAGCTGGCCGCGGAGCTGCAGGCCGGCATCGCCGGGCGCCTGCCCGAGGGCTGGGACGCCGACCTGGACAAGCTGTTCACCGAGCCGCGCAAACTCGCCACCCGCAACGCCTCCCAGGAGGTGATGAACGCGATCGCGCCACGGCTGCCGACCTTCCTGGGCGGCTCCGCCGACCTGGCCGAGTCCAACAAGACCGACCTGGAGGACGGCGGCGACTACGGGCCCGACGGCCCCGGCCGCAACCTCCACTTCGGCATCCGCGAGCACGGCATGGGCGCGATCACCAACGGCCTGGCCCTGCACGGCGGCCTGCGGCCGTTCGCCGCCACCTTCCTGATCTTCTCCGACTACATGCGCCCCAGCGTCCGCCTGGCCAGCCTGATGGAGCTGCCGGTGGTGTACGTGTGGACCCACGACTCGGTCGGGCTGGGCGGCGACGGCCCCACCCACCAGCCGGTCGAGCACCTGGCGTCGCTGCGGGCGATGCCGCGGCTGCGGCTGATCCGCCCGGCCGACGGGCCGACCGCGCTGGCCCTCACCCGCCAGAACCTGCCCCCGATCGACCGCGGCGAGCACGCCTCCGCCGCCGGCCTGCACCGCGGCGCCTACGTGCTGGCCGAGGCGGCCGGCGGCGCGCCGCGGCTGCTGCTGCTGGCGACCGGCTCGGAGGTGTGGGTCGCGCTCGGGGCGCGCGAGCGGCTGCAGGCCGACGGCGTGCCCACCCGGGTGGTGTCGATGCCCTGCTGGGAGCTGTTCGAGGAGCAGGACCAGGCCTACCGCGACCAGGTGCTGCCGCCGGCCGTGCGCGCCCGGGTCGCGGTGGAGGCGGCCGCCACCTTCGGCTGGAGCCGCTGGGTCGGCGAGCAGGGTGAGGTGGTCGGCATCGACCACTTCGGCGCCTCCGCCCCCGGCGAGCTGGTCCTCGAGAAGCTCGGCTTCACCCCCGACAACGTGGCCGCGCGCGCCCGGGCGGTGCTCGACCGGCTCGGCGACCGCGGCCCCCTGGACGACCTCCCCGCATGACGAAGGGAGCAGCAACCATGCCCTCCGAACGCCTCCACCGGCTCAGCGACCAGGGCGTCGCCGTCTGGGTGGACTCGATCGCCCGCGACTGGCTCCAGAAGGGGGAGCTGCGCCGCCTGCGCGACCACTACGACGTGGTCGGGGTGACCTCCAACCCGACGATCTTCCAGAAGGCCATGGGCGAGGGATCCTTCTACGACGACGACATCACCCGCCTGGCCCGCGAGGGCCGGGACGCCCAGGCGATCTTCGAGGCGCTGGCGCTGGACGACATCCGCGCCGCCGCCGCCGACATGGAGCCGGCCTTCCAGCGCAGCGGCGGCGTGGACGGGCGCATCTCCTTCGAGGTCCCGCCCGACCTGGCCGACGACACCGACGCCACCATCGCCGAGACCCGCCGGCTGTTCGACCTGCTGGCGGTGCCGAACGTGTTCATCAAGATCCCGGCCACGGCCGCCGGCGTGCCGGCCATCCGCGCCTCCCTCGGCGCCGGGATCAACGTGAACGTGACGCTGATCTTCTCGGTCGCCCGCTACCGCGAGGTGATCGAGGCCTACCTGGCCGGCCTGGAGGACCTGGCCGAGGCGGGCGGCGACCTGACCCAGGTCGCCAGCGTCGGCTCCTTCTTCGTCAGCCGGGTCGACACCATGGTCGACCCGGAGCTGCAGGCGCTGGTCGACAAGGGCGGCCCCGACGCCGAGGCGGCCGCCTCGCGGCTGGGCACCGCCGCCGTCGACAACGCCAAGCTGGCCTACGAGGTCTTCCAGCAGAGCTTCCGCGGCCCCCGCTGGGAGCGGCTGGCGGCGGCGGGCGCGCGCGTGCAGCGGCCGCTGTGGGCGTCGACCTCCACCAAGAACCCGGCCTACCGCGACATCCTCTACGCCGAGGAGCTGGTCGCCCGCGACACGGTCGACACCATGACG
>DASQWY010000410.1:0-2815 GCA_035640005.1 Actinomycetes bacterium | reverse complement strand
GAGGTGAGCAGCGGCAGAGGACGTCGAGGACGAGCGCGTCGGAGCCAGCGTCGGAGCCAGTCGGAGTCGGAGTCGGAGGGAGTCGTCATGTCCCGCAGCAACCGCCGCACAGCCAGGATCGCCGCCCACCGGACCGCCGCCGCCCTGCTGGCGGTCGCGGGCCTGTGGGCGCTCTCGCTCCAGCCCGCCACCGGCGCGCCCGGGGCCGCCGCGGCGTTCGTCCGGGTGAACCAGGTCGGCTACCCCGGCGCGGCCGCCAAGCGCGCCTACCTGATGTCGAGCGTGCCGGAGGCGAACGCCACCTTCAGCGTGGGCGCCGTCACCGCGCCCGTCGGCGCCAGCGTCGGCTCGTGGAGCAGCACCTTCCGCTACGTCTACGCGCTCGACTTCGACGCCGTCACCACGCCCGGCAGCTACACGATCTCGGTCGCCGGCCCCGCCCCCGCGACCTCGCCCGCCTTCCGGGTCGACACCGGCGCGAACCTGTACGCCACGCCGCTGGCGAACGCGCTCAGCTTCTACCAGACCGAGCGCGACGGCCCGGACTTCGTCCCGTCCGCGCTCCGCACCGCGGCGGCGCACCTGAACGACCAGGGCGCCATGACCTACCTGAGCCCGCACGTGAACTCCAGCGGCCGCTTCTCCGGCGACCTCACCCCGCTGGGCAGCCGGGTCGACGCCTCCGGCGGCTGGTGGGACGCCGGCGACTACATCAAGGGCGTGGAGACCCTCAGCTACGCGACCGACCTGCTGCTGGCGGGCGTGCGGGACTTCCCAGCGCAGATGGCCGCCGGGTCCTCGGACTTCACCGCCGAGGCCAAGTTCGGCACCGACTGGCTGCTCAGGATGTGGGACGACCCGACCCGGACCTTCTACTACCAGGTTGGGATCGGCACCGGCAACGCCAAGACGGTCGGCGACCACGACATCTGGCGGCTGCCCCAGGCCGACGACACCTTCGGCGGCGCCGATCCGCTGTACCGGTACATCCGCAACCGGCCGGTGTTCCGTGAGGACGCGCCGGGGGCGCCGGTCAGCCCCAACCTCGCCGGCCGCGACGCCGCCGCCTTCGGCCTGTGCTTCCAGCTCTACAGGACCAGCGACCCGGCCTTCGCCAACCGCTGCCTGCTCGCCGGCGAGCACATCTTCGACCTGGCCGACACCAACCCCACCGGCGACCTGACCACCTACCTGCCGTTCAGCTTCTACCCCGAGACCGAGTGGCGCAGCGACCTGGAGCTCGGCGCGGTGGAGCTGTACTCCGCGGTGGCGAGCGGCGGCCTGCCGGCCGGGCTCCCCCACACCGACCCGCTGTTCTACCTGCGGCAGGCGGCCCACTGGGCGAACGCCTACATCGCCAGCCCGGAGGACGCGGCCGACACCCTCAACCTCTACGACGTGAGCGGGCTCGCCCACTACCACCTGCACCGGGCGATCGGCCAGGCCGGCAACCCGGCCGGCCTGGAGGTCACCCAGGCCGCGCTGCTGGCGGACATGAAGAAGGCGCTGGACGGCGCGCTCGCCCAGGCGGCCGCCGACCCCTTCGGCTTCGGCTTCCCCTGGGCGACCTGGGACACCACCTCCCACGGCGCGGGCCTGTCGGTGATGGCGAGCGAGTACCGGGAGCTCACCGGCTCCACCGACTACGCCGGCCTCAGCGTCCGCTGGCTGGGCAACATCCTCGGGGCCAACGCCTGGGGCTCGTCGTTCATCGTCGGCGACGGCAGCACCTTCCCGCACTGCCCGCACCACCAGGTGGCGAACCTGGCCGGCGCCCTGGACGGGACGGCGCCGATCCTGAAGGGCGCGGCGGTGGAAGGTCCCAACGGCACCCTCTACAGCGGCTTCCTGACCGGCATGAACAACTGCCCGCCGGACGACAGCGACCCGTTCGCGCAGTTCAACGGCAAGGCCAAGTTCAAGGACGACATCGAGTCGTTCTCCACCGTCGAACCCGCCGTCGACCTGACCGCCACCAGCCCGCTGGCGTTCGCCCGCCAGGCCGCCGGGCGGCTGTGACCAAAGGGAGGGCCCGATGCGAAGGACCCCGCTGACCCTGGCGGCCGCGGCGGCCGCGGCGTTGGCCATGTGCCTGTCCGGCGGCGCCCCGGCGGCCGCGGCGACCGCCCCGACGGTGGTCACCATCCAGTTCGACGACGGCACCGCCGACCAGCTCGCCACCCTGCCGCTGCTGCAGGCGCACGGGATGACCGCGACCTTCTACGTCAACAGCGGCTTCATCGGCGACGCCGAGCACCTGTCAACCGCCGACCTGCACACCCTGTTCGCCGCCGGCAACGAGATCGCCGGGCACACCCTGCACCACGCCGACCTGAAGCCGCTGACCACGGCCGAGGCCCGCCAGGAGGTGTGCGCCGACCGCAACAACCTGCTCGCCGAGGGGTTCCCGGTGACCTCGTTCGCCTACCCGTTCGGCTCCTTCGACAGCGGCTCCGAACAGGTGGTGCACGACTGCGGCTACAACAGCGGCAGGGGCGTGTCCGGCATCTCCAAGCGGGGCCCGTTCGCCGAGACCATCCCGCCGGCCGACCCGTACGCCACCCGCACCCCGCCCAACCCCAAGAAGGCGACCAAGCTGGCCACCCTGGAGGGGTACGTGCTGGCCGCGGAGGCGGGCGGCGGAGGCTGGGTGCAGCTGGTCTTCCACCACCTGTGCGACAACTGCGACGCCTACTCGATCACGCCGCAGAAGCTCGGCGCCCTGCTCGACTTCCTGCAGGGCGAGGCCGCCGGCGGCCGCGTGTCGGTCCTGACGACCGCGCAGGTGATCGGCGGGCCGGTGAACCCGCCGGTG
>DASQWY010000409.1:0-6171 GCA_035640005.1 Actinomycetes bacterium | reverse complement strand
GCGCTGCTGTTCACCATCGGCGTGGTCGGGGTGCTGATCCGGCGCAACGCCATCGTCGTGTTCATGTGCGTGGAGCTGATGCTGAACGCGGTGAACCTGACCTTCATCGCCTTCTCGCGGGTCAACGGCGCCCTCGACGGGCAGGTGCTGTCGTTCTTCGTCATGGTCGTGGCCGCCGCCGAGGTCGTCGTCGGCCTCGGCATCCTGGTCGCGATCTTCCGCAAGCGCGCGTCGACCTCGGTCGACGACGTCAACCTGCTCAGGGGGTGAGCGCAGGCTGAACGCCACCGGCGCCATCAGGCTGGTCTGGCTGCTGCCGCTGCTGCCGGCGGCCGGCTTCGCCGTCAACGTGCTGTTCGGGCAGCGCCTGCGGGCCCTCTCCGGCTGGCTGGCCACGCTGTTGGTGGCGGCCGCATTCGTGATCGCCGTGGCCGCCTTCGCCGAGCTTCTCGGCAGGGACGCCGGCTCGCGCGCCTCGGTGCTGCACGGCTACGCCTGGATCACCTCCGGCGACCTGCGGGTCGCCTTCGACCTGCGCTTCGACCAGCTGTCGGCGCTGATGGCCCTGGTGGTCACCGGCGTGTCCGGCCTCATCCACCTGTACTCGATCGGCTACATGGCCCACGACGACCGGCGGGAGACCTTCTTCGCCTGGCTGAACCTGTTCGTGGCGGCCATGCTCACCCTGGTGCTGGCGCAGAACTTCCTGGTGATGTTCCTCGGCTGGGAGGGCGTCGGGCTCTGCTCCTACCTGCTGGTGGGCTACTGGTTCAACCGGCGCATGCTGGTGGTGAACCCGCTCGGCCGGCTGGTGCCCGGCGAGCCCGACGACACCTACGAGGTGTGGGCGCCACCCGCCGCCAAGAAGGCGTTCCTGGCCAACCGGGTCGGCGACGTCGGCTTCCTGCTGGCCATGTTCCTGATCTTCGCCCACTTCCGCAGCCTCGACTTCGACGTCGTCTTCGGCCGCGCCGGCGGCCTGGCGAGCGGCACCGCCACCGCCGTCGCGCTGCTGCTGTTCCTGGCCTGCACCGGCAAGAGCGCGCAGATCCCGCTGTTCGTGTGGCTGCCGGACGCGATGGCCGGCCCCACGCCGGTGTCGGCGCTGATCCACGCGGCCACCATGGTCACCGCCGGGGTGTTCCTGGTCGCCCGCACCCACGTGCTGTTCGAGGTCTCCGGCACCGCGCAGACCGTGGTGGTGGTGGTCGGGGCGCTGACCGCCCTGCTCGGCGCGCTGATCGCCGTCGGCCAGGACGACATCAAGCGGATCCTCGCCTACTCCACCGTCTCCCAGCTCGGCTACATGTTCATCGGCGTGGGGCTGGGTCCGATCGGCTACGCCGCCGGCCTGTTCCACCTGGTCACCCACGCCTTCTTCAAGGCCGAGCTGTTCCTCGGCGCCGGCTCGGTGATGCACGGCAACGACGACGACACCGACGTCAAGCACTTCGGTGGCCTGCGGGCCGCCATGCCGGTGACCTTCCTGGCCACCCTGGCCGCCTGGGCAGCGATCGTCGGCTTCCCGCTCACCGCCGGCTTCTACTCCAAGGACCAGGTGCTCGGCGCCGCCTTCGAGCACGGCGGGGTCGGCTTGTTCGCCTGGGTGGTCGGCGTGCTGACCGCCGGGCTGACCGCCTACTACATGTCACGGCTGCTGTTCCTGACCTTCACCGGCCAGCGCCGCTGGCCGGAGGGCCGCCACCCGCACGAGTCGCCGGCGGTGATGACCGTCCCGCTGCTGGTGCTCGGCTTCCTCGCCCTGGTCGCCGGGTTCTCGCTCAGCACCTTCACCGGCGCGGGCGGCCGCCTCCAGCGGTTCCTCGAGCCGGTGCTGGGCGCGCGGCCGGAGACCTCGGCGAGCATCTCCGCCTTCTGGCTGTCGGCGATCGCCACCGCCGTCGCGCTGCTCGGCGCGCTCACCGCCTGGCGGCTGTTCGGCTCCGGCCGGGTCGACTGGCTGGCGCTGCGGGCCCGCTTCGCGCCGGGCTGGCGGGCGCTGGCCGAGCGGCTGTACGTCGACCAGGTCTACGAGTTCTTCACCGTCTCCCTGGGCCGGGCGGTGGCCGCGTTCCTGGCCGTCGCCGTCGACCAGCGGACCGTCGACGGGATCGTCAACGGCCTCGCCGGGGCGGTCGGCACCGCCGCCAGGGACGGCCGCCGGCTGCAGTCCGGCCTGGTCCGCACCTACGCGCTCGGCGTGCTCGGCGGCGCCGTGCTGATCGTCGCCTTCCTCGTCCTCCGGCCGTCGTGACCATGGAGCCGCCGCCGTGCTGCTGACCGCCACCGTCTTCGTCCCGCTGGCCGGCGCGGTGCTGCTCGCCCTGGTGCCGGCGGCCCGCGATGACCTGGCCCGCTGGCTGGGCCTGCTCGCCAGCCTGGTCGCCCTGGGCCTGGCCGTCGCCGTGGCCGCCCGCTTCCGCACCGGCGAGGCCGGCTTCCAGCTCGGCGTGCAGGCCGACTGGGTGCGCTCGTTCGGGGTCCGCTACCGGGTCGGGGTGGACGGGATCAGCCTGCCGCTGGTGCTGCTCACAACCGTGCTGACGCCGCTGGCGATCGCCGGGTCGTGGCGGTCGGCGGACCGGCCGCGCACCTACCTGGCGCTGCTGCTGGTGCTGGAGACGGCGATGCTGGGCGTGTTCGTCAGCCTGGACCTGTTCCTGTTCTACGTGTTCTGGGAGGCCGTGCTGGTCCCCGGCTACTTCCTGATCGGCTCGTTCGGGGGCCGGCGGCGCGTCTACGCGGCGGTGAAGTTCTTCGTCTACACGCTGCTCGGCGGCCTGCTGATGCTGGTGGCCATCATCGCCGTGTACTACCTGCAGGCCAAGGCGACCGGCAAGGCCAGCTTCGACTACGAGGTGCTGCGCGACTTCACCAAGCAGCCGACCACCCAGCGCTGGCTGTTCGCCGGCTTCTTCGCCGCCTTCGCGGTCAAGACCCCGCTGGTGCCGTTCCACACCTGGCTGCCGGACGCCTACACCGAGGCGCCCGCCACCACCACGGTGCTGCTGGCCGGGGTCATGTCCAAGCTCGGCGCCTACGGCTTCCTGCGCTTCGCGCTGCCGCTGTTCCCCGACGCCGCCCGCTGGTTCCAGCCGGCGCTGCTCACCCTGGCGGTGATCGGCATCCTCTACTGCGCGCTGGTGGCGGTCGGGCAGCGGGACTTCAGGACGCTGGTCGCCTACTCGTCAGTGTCGCACCTGGGCTTCATCGCCCTGGGCATCTTCTCCCTGACCGTGCAGGGGGCGCAGGGCGGGGTCTTCTACATGGTCGCCCACGGCCTGATCATCGGCGGGCTGTTCCTGCTGGCCGGCATGCTGGAGGAGCGCAGGGGCACCCGCCGCATCGACGAGTTCGGCGGCCTGCAGCAGGCCGCGCCGCGCCTGGCCGGGGTGATGCTGGTGGTCACCCTCGCCGGGCTCGCCCTGCCCGGCCTGGTCGGCTTCGTCGGCGAGTTCCTCACCCTGCTCGGCGCCTTCCTGGCCCACCGGGCCTACGCGGTCCTCGGCGTCGCCGGGGTGATCTTCGGGGCCGTCTACCTGCTGTGGGCGTACCAGCGGATGTTCCAGGGCCCGCTGCTGCGCGAGGAGAACCGCGTCGCCGACCTGTCGGCCCGCGAGTGGGCGGTGCTGGCCCCGCTGCTGGCCGCCATCGTCGTGCTCGGCCTGTTCCCGCGGCCGGTGCTGCAGCGGGTCGAGCCGTCGGCCAGCCAGGCCGTGCAGCCGGCCGCCACCCAGTCCACCCAGCCACCGCAAGCCCTGCCGACCCCCTAGCCCAGCCACCGGAGGACGCCCGTGCACCTGCTGGCCCAGAGCACCAGCGAGCAGCTGCGGCTGCCGCCGATCGACTGGCGCGCGATCGCACCCGAGCTGGCCCTGGCCGCCGCCGGCGTGGTGCTGCTGATGGTGGTCGCCTTCTGGCCGCACGCCCGCCGCTTCCTGCTGGCCGGCCTGACCCTGGTGGGGCTGGCGGTGGCGGCCGGGCTGACCACCTGGAACTGGGACCTGTCGCGGGTCGCCTTCGACGGCGCCGTGTCGCTGGACGGCATCACCCGCTACGCGCGGGTGGTGCTGCTGGCGGTCGGGGTGCTCGCCACCCTGATGGCCGCCCAGGGCGAGGGCGACACGCCCGGCCGCGACCAGGCGCCGCCCGAGGTCTTCCCGCTGCTGCTGTTCGCCCTCACCGGCATGGTGCTGCTGGCCGCCGCCAGCGACCTGCTGGTGGTGTTCATCGCCCTGGAGATCCTGTCGCTCAGCCTGTACGTGCTGGCCGGCGCGACCAGGGGGGTGGCCGCCGAGGAGGCGGCCATGAAGTACTTCCTGCTCGGCGCCTTCTCCTCCGCGTTCCTGCTGTACGGCATCGCGCTGTGCTACGGCGCGGCCGGCACCACCGGGCTGCTCGGGATCGCCAGGGCCACCGCCGACCCCACCGTCAACTCCACCCTGCTGCTGGCCGGCATCGGCCTGCTGGCGGTCGGCTTCTGCTTCAAGGTCGCGGCGGTCCCGTTCCACATGTGGACCCCGGACGTCTACCAGGGAGCCCCCACCCCGGTGGCCGCGTTCATGGCCGCCGGCACCAAGGCGGCCGGCTTCGCGGTGTTCCTGCGGGTGTTCGCCGGCGCCCTCGGCGGCATGGTGCTGTCCTGGCGGCCGGTGATCGCCGCGGTGGCGGTGGTCACCATGCTGGTCGGCGCCGGGCTGGCGGTGGTCCAGACCGACCTCAAGCGGATGCTCGCCTACTCCTCGATCTCCCACGCCGGCTACCTGCTGGTCGGCCTGGCGGCGGCGGCCACCGTCCCCGCCGGCGTGTCGGCGTCCATGTTCTACCTGCTGGCGTACGCGTTCATGGTGATGGGCGCGTTCATGGTGGTGCAGTACGCCTCCCGGCTGGGGCCGCCGGACACCGAGGAGACGGGGGAGCGGTCGTCGCTGCAGGACTACCGGGGGTTCGCCAGGCGACACCCGTGGGCGGGCGGGCTGCTGGCGCTGTTCATGCTCGCCCTCACCGGCATCCCGCCGCTGTCCGGCTTCTGGGCCAAGTACTACGTGTTCCTGGCGGGGGTGAACGCCGGGCTCACCTGGCTGGTGGTGGTGGCGGTGGTCAGCTCGGCGATCTCGGCCTTCTTCTACCTGCGGGTGCTGGTGGTCGCCTACCTGGAGGAGCCGGCCGGCGCCGCCGAGCCCGAGCCGGCCGCCGGGCGGGCGCCCGCCCTCGGCCTGGCGCTCGGCCTCGCCGGCCTGCTCACGGTCGCCATCGGCCTGGCGCCGCAGGTGCTGGTCACCGCCGCCCGGACCGCCGAACGGATCCTGGGGTAGGCATGCGCGCGGCCGACCAGTCCGCGGACCTGGCCGCGATCAGGGCGCGGGTCCAGGACGGCCTGGAGCGGGTCGAGGCGGCGCTGCGCGCGGCGGTCGCCACCGCCGACCCGTTCGTGCAGGAGGCGGCCGGCTACCTGATCGCCGCCGGCGGCAAGCGCTTCCGGCCGAGCCTGGTGCTGCTGGCGGGGCACGCCGGCGACCCGGACGCGCCGCGGCTGGTCGGCGCGGCGGTCGCCATCGAGCTGACCCACCTGTCCAGCCTCTACCACGACGACGTGATGGACGAGGCCGAGGTCCGCCGGGGCCTGCGCTCGCCCAACGCCCGCTACGACAACAAGGTGTCGATCCTCACCGGCGACTACCTGTTCGCCCGCGCCTCCGAGGTCACCGCCGAGCTCGGCAGCGAGGCGACCAGGGTGCTGGCCCGGGCGATCGCCCGGCTCACCCAGGGCGAGATCCGGGAGGTGCGCGGCCCGCTCCCCGGCGAGGACCCGGTCGAGCACCACCTGGCGGTGCTGGCCGACAAGACCGGCGCGCTGATCGCCGCCGCCTGCCGCCTCGGCGGCTACCTGTCGGGGGCCGAGCCGGAGCTGGTGGAGGCCCTCACCGTCTACGGCGAGCGCGCCGGGCGGGCCTTCCAGCTCGGCGACGACCTGCTGGACGTCAGCGCGGACACCGCCCGCGCCGGCAAGCAGGCCGGCGCCGACCTGCGCGCCGGGGTCCGCACCCTGCCCGCGCTGTACCTGCTGCGGCGGGGCGGCCCGGACGCCGAGCGGCTGGCGGCGATCCTCGGCGGCCGCCGCGACGAGGCCGCCGTGGCCGAGGGCCTGGCGCTGCTGCGCGCCTCGCCGGC
>DASQWY010000408.1:0-6667 GCA_035640005.1 Actinomycetes bacterium | reverse complement strand
GGCCTGGTCGTCGGCGCCGTGCTGATCACCGCCGGCGGGCTGCTGCTGCTGGGCGTCAAGCGCCGCCGCACCGCCTGACCCGCACCCCAGCCGCGATGACGACCGGTCACACGACTGCCGCCGTCCGCCCGGCCCGCGCCGTCAGCGACGGCCGGGCCGGGCAGGCGGGCGTCGCCGAGCGCGACGTCCGCGGGCTGCTGCGCTGCTGCCAGCTGCTCGGCGACGTGGGCGCGCTGCTGCTGGGGCTGATGGTCGCCCAGGGCATCCAGCAGGCGGTGATGACCCTGGGCGGCCCGGTCCAGCCCCTCGGCCCCATCGGCGTGTTCAACCCCCTGGCGATCCTGACCTGGCTGGCCCTGTTCGCCAACGCCGGCCTGTACGACGCTCGCCGGCTGGTCAACGGCGTCGACGAGTTCAGGCTGGTGCTGCAGGCGGTCGCCGCCGGCACGGTGGTGGCGACCTTCGCCGCTTTCGCGCTCAAGGTACCGACCCAGCGCTCCTGGGTGCTGGCCGCCTGGGTCGGCTGCACATGCGCGGTCCTGGCCACCCGCTGCGGCTACCGGCTGATCCTGCGGGCGCTGCGCCGGTCCGGGGCGCTGGTCAGCCGCCTGCTGATCGTCGGCGCCGGCCGCGAGGGCCGCGACCTCTGCCGCGTCCTGACCCGCGCCCGCCACCTCGGCTTCCAGGTCGTCGGCTTCCTGGACGACAGCCGCCCGCCCGGTCCGGTCACCGCCGGGCTGCCCGAGGTGGTCGGGACCAGCGCCGAGGTCCGCCAAGCCGTCCGCATGTATCAGGCTGACGCGGTGCTGGTCGCCGGCGGGTCGGTGGCCACCGAGACCGCCGAGCGGGTCTACCGCGACCTGCAGGAGCTGCCCGTCGACCTGCACCTGTCCACCGGCCTGCTGGGCGTGGCCTCCAGCCGCGTGGCCGTGCAGCGGTTCGACGTGCCCGTCCTCGGCCTGCGCCGGGTCGAGCTGACCCGCCGGCAGCGGCTGCTCAAGCGGGCCTTCGACCTGGTCGTGGCCGGCCTGCTGGTGCTGGCCCTCGCCCCGCTGCTGCTGGCCTGCGCGCTGGCCGTGCGCCTCTCCAGCCCCGGCCCCGTCCTGTTCCGCCAGCGGCGCTTCGGCCAGGACGGCTCGGTGTTCTGGATGCACAAGTTCCGCTCCATGGTCGCCGACGCCGAAGCCCGCCAACCCGCCCTGCGCGCCACCGGCAACGACGCGGAAGGCCCCATCTTCAAGCTGCACCGCGATCCCAGGATCACCCTGGTCGGGCGGCTGCTGCGAGAGTGGAGCCTGGACGAGCTGCCGCAGCTGCTGGACGTGCTGCGCGGCGACATGAGCCTGGTCGGCCCCCGACCGTTCGTCACCCACGAGGTCGACCTGACGGACGCCTGGGCGCGGACCCGCCTGCGGGTCAAGCCGGGGCTGACCGGCCTGTGGCAGGTGTCGGGCCGCCACCGGCTGCCGTTCGACGAGCTGGTCCGCTGCGACCTGTTCTACGTGGAGAACTGGTCGCTGGCCATGGACCTGTTCGTGCTGCTGCGCACCATCCCCACCGTCCTCACCCGCTCAGGAGCGTGAAGCCGCCGTGGAGTTACGTGACTACCTGCGCATCGCCCGCAAGCACGCGTGGCTGATCGCCGCGGCCACCGTGCTGTGCGCCAGCGTCGCGCTGGCCGCCTCGCGGGCGACCACCCCCCTGTACCAGGGCACCGCCAAGCTGCTGGTGGTGGCCAAGACCGACCCGGCCGGCGGCACCTCCTCGGCGTATGAGGGGGCGCTGCTGTCGCAGCAGCTGGTCAAGTCGTTCGCCCAGATCCTCGAGTCCCGGGCGACCGCCGAGGCGGCGCTGCGGCTGGACCCGCAGCCGCTGACCGCCAGCGAGCTGCAGGCGCGGGTCAACGCCGAGCCGGTGGTCGACACCCTGCTGATCGACCTGAGCGTGGAGGACACCGACCCGAAGGTCGCCAAGCAGCTCACCAACACCGTGGCCAGGGCGTTCATCGCCTCGGTGCCGAAGCTGCAGGGAGGCTCGACCCTGCGGGTCAGCCTGGTCGAGCCCGCCCTGCTGCCGACCGGCCCGGTCAAGCCCCGCACCCGGCTGAACGTCGCCCTGGGCCTGGTCGTCGGCCTGGCGCTCGGGGCCGGCCTGGCGCTGCTGCGCGACTTCCTGGACCGGACCGTCAAGACCCCGGAGGAGCTGGAGCTGACCGTCGGCGCCCCGGTGCTGGGGTCGATCCCGCCCTTCAAGTCGGCCGACCACCCGATCCCCGTGGCCGAGCAGCCCCGGACCCCGGTGGCGGAGGCGTTCCGCAAGCTCCGCACCAACTTCGCCTTCGTCGGGATCGACCAGCACAGCATCTGCTGCGTGATCACCTCGCCGTCCCAGTCGGACGGCAAGTCGACGGTGGCGGCCAACCTGGCCATCGCCCTCGCCCAGGCGGGCAAGCGGGTCGCGCTGGTGGACGCCGACCTCCGCAAGCCCTCCCTCCACAAGCTGTTCCGGATGAAGGAACGGGTCGGCACCACCACCGTGCTGCTCGGCGACGCCGACCCGCACGACGCCCTCCAGCACCCGAGCCCCGACCTGCCCGCCGTGCTGACCTGCGGCCAGCTGCCCCCCAACCCCTCCGAGCTGCTCGGCTCCCACCAGATGCAGCAGCTGCTCAGGGACCTCCGCGACAGCCACGACGTGGTGCTGGTCGACAGTCCCCCGCTGCTGCCGGTCACCGACCCGATGGTGCTGTCGCGGTTCGCCGACGGGATCCTGCTGGTCACCCGCTCCGGCCAGACCACCCGGGACCAGGCGCAGGCCGCCAAGGCCATCTGCGCCAAGGCCGGCGCCGCGGTCTTCGGCGTGGTGCTCAACGCCACCCAGGTCGCCGAGGGCGACCAGTCCGCCTACTACTCCTACTACGGCGAGGCCAGGCCGCGCCCGGCCTACCTCGAGTCCGGCCAGCGGATGCTCACCCTCCGCGGACGCGGCCAGGGCCGCCGCCTGAGCGCCGAACGCGAGCCGGCCGCCGACGGCCGCCCCGCCGGGTCGAGGCTGCCCTAGATGGCCACCAGCGTCGCCTGGAGCCGCGAACGCCCGCAGCCGCCGCCCGCCGTCGAGGGCGGCGAGGACCCTGCCCCCTGCGCGGACCTCTGCCTCCACGACTTCGCCTTCCAGTGGGGCGGCGCCGAGCGGGTGTTCGGGGAGCTCGTCCGCCTGAGCGCCGCCAGCCGCGTGAGCGTGGTCGCCGGCGACACCGCGCTGCTGCGGCGGCACCTGCCCGGCCGGCAGGTCGAGCAGCTCGACGCGCGCATCGGCTCCAACCTCCAGTCGCGGCTGTCGGTCCCCCGGCTCGCCAGGGCCCTGCCGAGGCGCCGGGCGATCCCGGGAAGGATGCTCTGCAGCAGCTACTCGGTAGCGCGCTGGCTGCGCTCCGAGGACCCGAGGCTGGTCTACTGCCACGCGCCGATGCGGCAGATCTGGCACGGCTTCGGCGACTACACGACCGGGCTCAACGCGCAGTCCCTGGCGCTGCGCGCCTTCGGGTCGTGGCTCCGCTCGGTGGACAGGGCGGCGACGCAGCGGCACGACTACGTGGTGGTGCCCAGCTCCCGGGTGGCCGACCTGCTGCTGCACGCCTACGGCACCGGGCCGCGGGCGATCGTGCCGCCACCGGTCGACGACGACTACTTCGCGGCCGAGCTGCCCGCCCCGGGCGAGCATTTCGTCTGGGTCGGTCGGGTCGTGGCGCCGATCAAGCGGCTCGCCCTGCTGTGCAAGGTCTTCGCCGGCTGCCGGGACCGGCAGCTGCTGGTCGTCGGCGACGGGCGGAGCCGCCGGGCCATCCAGAAGCACGCCCCGCCGAACGTGCGCTTCCTGGGGTGGCGGTCGCCGCTGGAGATCCGCCGGCTGGTCGCCTCCGCCCAGGCCCTGCTGCTCCCCAGCATGGAGGACTTCGGGCTCTGCGCCGCCGAGGCGCTGGCGCTGGGCACGCCCGTGATCGTCACCAGGCGGGCGGGCATCTCCAGCTGGGTGCAGGCGGGCGCCACCGGGATCGTCGCGCCCTGGGACTACGAGGGGTACCGGCGGGCCGTCCTGCGGTTCCGGCGGGGCGAGCTGGCCCCGCCCGCGCAGGTCCGGCAGTCGGCCCGGGCGTTCAGCCGCTCCGGGTTCCGGGCCGCCATGCGCGCGGCCATGAAGGACCTCCAGTGGCTGCCCTGACCGTCCTGCTCCCCGTCGGCCCTCCGCCGCGACCGCACCTGGAGGCCACGCTCGGTTCCCTGGCGGAGGAGCTGCCGTCGCCCGACGCCCGCCTGCTGGCGGTCTTCGACGGCACCGAGCCCACCGCCACGGAGCGGCGCCTGCTGGACGCCCTCCAGGCGCGCGTCGCCGTCCTCCCCAAGCGCGACAACCTCGGCCAGGTGCTCGACGCCGGGCTGCGGCTGGTCGACACCCCGCTGACGTCCCGGATCGACGCGGACGACCTGTGGCCGCGGTCCAGGCTGTCGGGCCAGCTGCGCTTCATGGACGCCCACCCCGACTGCGCCGTGGCCGGCAGCGACGCCACCACCGTCGACGTCGACGGGCGGCCGCTTGGCACGCTCAGGACCGGGCGGGGCCGGGACCTGCGGCGCGGCCTGCTGCTCCGCAACCAGCTGATCCATCCCAGCACCGTGTTCCGCACCGAGCTGGCACGGCGCGCCGGCGGCTACCCCGACGTCGAACGGGTGGAGGACTACGGGCTGTGGCTGCGGCTGGCGCAGCTCGGCGACGTGCTGAACGCCCCCGAGCGGTGGCTGACCTACCGGGTGCATCCCCGGCAGCTGAGCCGGCGGCGGGTCGCCCGGCCCGGCAGGTCGCTGATCGGGGCGCGCCGCGCCGAGCTGGCCCGCCACCTCGGCGTCGCCGCCGTGTACCCCTCGTTCGCGCAGCTGGCATGGAGCGGCGCGCAGGTCTGCGGCCGCCTGGGCCTGAACCGGCTGTGGACCCGTTTCGAGGGCCAGCCCGCCGCATGACCCTCGACACGCGCACCCTCCGCATCGTCACGGCCGTCGCCGCCGTGCTGCTGGTCTCCAGCGGCTACGGCGTGTCCCTGTCGGTGCGGGCGCTCGCCTTCGCCACCGGCGCCATGGTGCTGGTCCCCTGGCTGCTGGGCCGCCGCACCCTGACGCTGGAGCCGTTGACGCTGCTGGGGGTCCTGGCGGGGCTCGCCGGCCTGGTGGGCGGCGGGGGCTTCTCCCGCCTCGCGCTGATGAGCTTCCTGGTGATCCTGCCCGCGGGACTGGCGGCGGGGTCCGCCCTGGTGGACTCCACCGGCGCCCGCCTGGCCGCCAGCGGCGCGATCGCGGCCACCCAGTGGATCCCCATCGTCGCGCAGCACCGCAACTCGCAGCTGATCCTGGAGCGGCTGCGCCTGCACCCCAGCGGCCCCGGCTACGGCGACAGCTTCCTCACCCACCCCGGCCAGCTGCGCCCGGTCGGCACCACCGTCAGCCCGGGCCTGGTCGCCTTCGTGCTGCTGGTCGGCATCGCGCTGGCCTCGATGCCCGGGCCGGCCGGGAGCAGCCGCCCGCCGGCGGCCGCCCTCTGGTGCCTCGCCGCCGGCCACGCCTACTGCCTGGCGCTCACCGGCAGCAGGACCGCGCTCGCCGCGCTGGCCATCCTGGCCGCCTGGAGCCAGGTGGCGAGCGGGCGGTGGAAGCCGGCGGTGCGGGCCGCGGCGATCCTCGCCGGCGGGGTGACCGTCCTGCTCGTGTCGGAGTCGTCGGACCGGGTCACGCCGAGGGCGCGCCTGGAGGTCATCCGCGCGGCCATGCCCACCCTGCGCGAGCACTGGCTGCTCGGCATCGGCTGGGGCAACACGCCCAGGTACGTCGCGACCGCGGCCGACGGGGTCGTCTACCACCTGCACTTCCTGCCCCTGCACCTGGTCTTCGAGCTGGGCGTCTGCGGTGGGATCGCGTTCGCCCTGCTGGCGCTGCAGCTGGCGCGGCGGTCGACGCTGATCGTCGCGGTGCTGGCGCCGTTCGCGCTGGCGGACGCCGGGATCTTCATCAACGCCACCACGATCTTCTTCCTGGGGGTCATCATTGAGATGGCGCGACAGCGGCAGCCCGTTCCCGCCCCTGCCGGCCGGGCTGTCGCTGCCATTTAGGCACCTGGGCCGGCGCGGGCGGCGGCTGGCCGTGCTCGCGTACCTCGCGCTCACCGCCCAGACCCTCTGCGAGTTCGCCTTCATCGCGGGCCTGGGGCTGCTGCAGACCGACCGCGCGCTGCTGCCGCCGGTGATGGCCGCGCTGGCGGCCCGGCTCGCCCTGGGCGCCGCCTCGACCTCCTGGCTGGCCTCCCTCGGCGGGGTCGCTCGCTGCGAGGTCCAGCAGAACCTGTGGTCGCTGACGGTCTCCAAGGCGGGCCACCGCCACGCGCAGCAGGCGCCAGCGCGCCACCAGCGGATCCTGTCGCAGGCTCCCACCGACGCCGCGCTTGGCGTGGTGCTCCCCGGCGTGCAGGCCCTGGCGGACGCCACCACGCTGCTGCTGCTGGAGGCGGCGCTGGCGGTCTGGTCCCCGGCGGCCGGCCTGCTCGCCCTGCTGGTCGTCGGCGCCCTCGGCGCCAGCGCGACCCTGAGCGTCACCCGGGGCTCGGGGAGGGCGTCCCAGCGCGAGGCGCT
>DASQWY010000407.1:0-6181 GCA_035640005.1 Actinomycetes bacterium | reverse complement strand
GGTTTCTCGTCCTCCAGCCGGCCGTACAGCAGCTCGCGGCCGAGCTTGTACCAGCGGTCGGCGCGCAGGTGGCTGCGGGCGTACAGCTTGGCGAACAGGAACGTGGGCGGGTCGCCCTTGACCTTGACGCGCAGCGGGGTGGAGCCGCCCGAGCCGGCCAGCCCGAACGGCTCCACCTCCTCCACCACCAGGCCGAGCTGGTCGGCCAGCGCCTGGCGGATCGCCACCCCACGCTCCCCGCCGACGTCCAGGTGGGCGGCGCGGCCGCGCCGGTAGGCGACCGGGAACACCGCCGATGGGGCGAACAGGCGGAACGCCAGCAGCGGGACCGTCACCCCGACGGCCGCGGCGACCAGCACGTCGGTCGGCGCCTCGGCGCCGAGCGCCATCCGCCCCAGCGCGGTCAGCGCGACCAGCACGGTCGCGGCCCACTTGCCGAGGTTGCGCCAGCGGCCCTCCGGCACCAGCGAGTACAGGATCAGGACCAGCCCGCCCGTGAAGAAGGCGACCTGCACCGACGGCAGCGCCCAGCCGCCCCAGGCCGCCGGGATGACCACCCCGAACGGGCGGGGCCGCTGCAGCAGCGGGCCGAGCCAGTCCTCGACGATCCTGCTCAACACCTGCGCGACGACCACCACCACGATCAGGTGCCGGAAGCGCCGCAGCACCAGCAGGGCGAGCAGCAGCAGCTCCAGCAGCCCGTTGAGGACCCACCAGGAGCTGAGCGCGGCCAGCGCCCGCCAGACCCCGACCAAGCCCGGCGCGTGCAGCCCCGCCAGCCACCTGACCACCGTGTCGTCGACGACGGTGGCGGTGTCCGCCGGGCCCTGCAGCCCGCGGGCGAAGACCAGGATGGTGAGCGCGACCAGCACCGCCGCCGCGACCAGCCAGCCCACCCCGCTGGTCTGCAGGTGGTGGGGCAGCGGCGGAGGAGCCCCGGTGGGCCGGCGGCGGCGCGCCCGCCGCACCGCCCCGGCCGGGGCGGGCTGCAGCCGCTGGGCGGCTGCCGGCGTCGACCCGTCCACGGGCACGTCCATGGCCCCTCCCAACCGGGGCATCTCAGCCCGACCTGACGACCTTGTTGGCTGGCTGCTGCCTTGTCAAGGCCGCTGAATGCGCTGCAGCCCGCCCGCCTTGGTGACGCGCCGCTCGGCTCGAGTTCTCACGGGATCAGGTCGGCACGCTGCGGCCTGGCCGCCCTGCTGGCCATGTTCCTGCTTCCTTACCTACCCAACTGGCTGTTTGGGGACCGCGGACCATCCGGCACTGGCCGCGCCGGCACGTCTGCGGCCACTGCAACGCCCCCTGGACCGGGGCAAGTCTGCACGCCTCGAGCGGGCGAGGCTGGTCCGCCTCTGCGGGGCGAGTTGCGCCGGCTCGACCCGCCCGCTCAGCTGGAACGCCACCCGGAGGCGCGGAGCTCTTGATAGGAGCCGGTCTGATAGCGCTGCCTGCCGCGCCGCAGGTGCAGCGGGGGAACCACGGCGATGTAGGCCGAAGGCAGCCCGTCCGTGCCGCACGACACAACGCGACGGTGCTCTGGGTCACCGCCTGTTCGCTCCGCAGTGTGGTGTGCTTCAGGACGGTGGAGAGTAGTGAGGAGGCGAAGTCGAATGTCCGACTTCGGGTGGGGACTGGTGCTGCTGAGCGCCTACGTCGTGCTGGTGATCCTGGCTCGGTGGATCTACATCGCACGCACCAACGTGGTGTGGAGCAACGCCCAGGCGGAGGCGATGGCCAAGCGCCTCTCCCTCCAGGTGAAGCGTGACCCATCGAGCAACGGCGAGGCGACCGTGACGCAGGAGACCCTGGAGGAACTCCTCGCCGAGATCAAGAAGGAGTCACCCAAGGCTGGGCACGCCGGCCTGGTCGGCTGGAATGGCTCCCACCAGATCGCCCAGTGGGTGCTCATGCACGAGGCCGAGCGGCTGGCGTTGCCCACCCTTGGGCATGCGGAGCTGGTCGCGCGGCTGGAGCGGGCGCTCGGGCAGCTCGATGACCTGCCCCAACCCCGACGGGACGCCTGGCAGGACGTGATCCGCACCCTGCTTGCCGCCAAGGACGACGCTGACGAGGAACGGTTGAACCGCGCCTACCGCGCCTACCTGGACGAGCTGCTCGGCGAGATCTACGAGGCGTCCAACGGCACCGCCACCCAGCTGTCGGGGCTGTACAACCGGGCGACCTGGGTCATCCTGGTCGCCCTGCTCCCCCTGGCGGTGCTGGCCGGGCTCGGCTACGGGGTGGTGCTGGTCGCCGGCGCGATCGGCGGGCTGGTCAGCCGCATGCAGCGGCTGGTGTTCTCCGCCCGCATCCCCGTCACCTACGGCAGCTCGTGGGCGCCGCTGTTCTGCGCGCCGGTCCTGGGCGCGCTGGCGGCCTGGGCGGGGCTGGTGCTCATCTCCCTTTTGCAGGCGGCCGGGGTGCTGCAACTGACCGCCCTGCAGACCTCCGTGGACGACCTTCGCGCGCCGTCGGCTGCGCTGCTGGGCGCCGCCATCCTGCTGGGCCTGTCGGAGCGGTTCCTGCTGCGCCTGGAGAAGCAGGCCGAGGCCATCATCGACCCCAACCGCACCGGGCCGTCGGACCAGACCGCACCGGCCAACACCTCAGCCGCCGCCCAACGGGTGCGCCTGCTCCGGCCGTCAGCGTCGGCGGCGACCATCGCAGCGGCCAGCACCCTGGGGCAGAACGGAGACGCGACGCAGGCAGGCCAGCCGGAGCGGCCGGCAGCCGGAGAGGCCTAGCAAGGGCCCCTCGACGATTCACAGGACGATCGTATGAGCGGTGCGTTCACGGGTGTCGGCAGGTCGTTGGATCCGCGGATGCGGCTGTCGTGGGAAGCCAACGACAGCGACTCCCCGCCGCCGTGGGGGCGCAGCCAGGCGGCCGACCGGCCGCGAGGTAGTCCTATCAGGCAGGCGCCGGCTCGATGCGGTCGGCGAACGCCGGCAGGCCAGGCGTTGGGGTCAGGTCGGGGTGGCGAACGGCCGCCCGCTCGGCGCCACCGGCGACCTTCACCGGGGCGCCACCGTTGACGTCGGTGACCCACAGCGTCATCGGCCGACCGCAGCCGCCGGAGCCCACCAGCACGTGGGAGCCGTCCAGCCACCCGATCGCGCTGGTCGGGGCGCCGGCGCCCGGCAGCAGCGGGGCGCCCGGGCCGCCGTCCAGCCGCGACAGCAGCGCCTGGCGGTCCCCGCAGCCGCCACCGACGTCCAAGGCCAGCCGCGGCGTGCGCCCAGGCTCTTTGGGCGCCACCAGCCGCTGGACCGGGCCGCGGCCCTGCCACAGCACCCCGGTGGCGCGGCGGTCCAGCAGGTTGTAGCTGTGGACCTTCCAGCCACCATCGGCGAGCCGGACCGCGTGGTAGAGGTTGTGGCCGCTGAAGGAGAACGCGATCGGGCCGATCTGCTCCCCGCTGCTCTGCAGCCGGGTCGCGCTCTGCCCGGTATTGGTCGACATCCACAGCACCCACCGCGCACCCTCGTGGGTCACGTAGGCGATCGCGCGGCCCGAGGGGTGGTAGGCCACCTCCGTGTAGGCCGCGCCGTCCGGCGGTCGCACGGGCACGACCTGCCCGCTGCCGACTTCGGCCTTGTCGAGCCGGGCGCCGCCCGGCGGGACGAAGGCGATCGCCTTGCCGACCGGCCGGCCCCAGGCGACCACCGTCGGGTCCAGCGACCCGCGGGGTCGCGACGCGCTGGACCCCACCCCCTTGACCTGCAGCCCGGCCAGCACCACCCGGTCGCCCCGAGGACCCCACTGGAACGGTCCCGGGTCGGCGACCGTGAACAGGCAGGTGGGGGTGCCGCCGCGCGGACCGACCGCCCAGGCGCGGCCGCCGGCGACGAACGCGACCGGGGCGGCAGCCGGGCCGGGCGCCTGCTGGTCGCAGCCGCTGGGCAGCCCACCACGTGCGCCGCTCGACCCGCCCGTGCAGCCGGCGGCCAGCAGCACGACGGCGGCGAGCGGGACGGCTCGCAACAGGAACGGTCGAGACATGGCCACCTCGGTCAGCGCCGCTGGACCAATCATGGCACCGCGGAAGCCGTCCGAATAGGGACGGTTCTGGACAGTTTCGCCTTGCCACGGAGCGTCCAACTGCCGTCCCACGCAGACGTCCGCGTCCAGCCCCTATCAGGGTGATAGCGCGGTGGCGCACCTCGTGTGCACCGTTGTTCTCAGAGGATTCGGATCGAGCGTAGAGCGAGCGGCCAGGGACGCACCGGCAGGTGCAACCCCCGATGACGCCGTGCATCGGGACCTCCAGCACCTGATGTGGCGAAGCGAGCATCGCTGCCGCACCGGAGTGCCCGCATACCTGGCGAGTTGTCCGGCCTGGCCGCGTTCCTGGTCGACGTCCACCTGTACTGATCAGCGCAGCATGCGCTGGTTCACAGGCCCACGGCTGGTCGGCCCGCACCAACCGAGGCCCCATATGCTGAGTGTGCGGGGCTGGCAACTCGACCGGTCATGTCATGATCTAGGCCGAAGGCCATGGAGGCGTCGTGCACCCGCCCGTGCTCGGTCGTCAACTCTCGGTGCCCGACCTCGGGGCCGTCCGGGAGGTGCCTGCGAACAGTTCGTAGCGGCCGAGGAACAGGCCAATGATGCGGGTGGTCTCCCGCAGGCTGCCTGCCCAGGCGTGCAGCCAATCCCTTCCTTCGTCGCTGAGCTGGTAAGTGCGGCGCGGCGGTCCGATCTCGGAGCCCTGCCAGCTGGACCGGACGAGCCCCTCCTGTTCCATCGCGCGCAGCGATCGGTAGAGCATGCCCGGGTCGACGTGCCGTAGGCCGAGCTTGCCAAGCCGCACCAGCAGGTCGTAGCCGTAGGAGGGAGCCTCCGCGATGAGCAGCAGCAGGCAGGGGCGGAGGTAGTTCCGCGGCAGACCTGCCAGCAGGTCGTCGGAATCGGGGGGCATCTGGCTTCCTAGCGTTGGTCGTGGCGGCGGCCGAGCCGCTCCTCGGCGCACGCCTCGGCCTCCTCCGGCGAGGCGTGGCACCAGCAGTCGGCTCCGCATTCACCGTGACCCGGCTTGGTCAGGTCGGCGAACTCGTCGGCGAACACGCGGGCGCCGTGCCGGTGGCCCCGCTCGGTGAGCCGGTAGAGCCCACGGCCCGCCTCCTCAAGCAGGCCCTCACCGACCAGGTGGTCCAGGTAGCGGACGCCGACCGCCGCCTCGACCCCAAGGAACCGCTCCAGCAGGGCCGGGTCGATCGCTTCGCCGAAGCCTTCCCCGCGGATCCAGAACATCAACTGAAGGATCTCGTCGCGCCAGTAGAGGGCCCGCAGGGCGTCGGACTTCGGCTCGTGCAACCGTTCCATGCCATCCTCCGCTTACCAGCGGGCCAGCCTGAGGACCCGGTCCACCAGCCGGTCGATGGCGCTGACCGATGGTGCGTCGGCGTCGTGGTCGACGGGCGCCGCCCCCGTTCGCTCGGCATCGCCGAGGGTGTCATCGTACGGGACGGTGGCGAACACCTCCATGGCGTGCCGTGCGCAGAACACTTCGACGGCCTGCCGGTCCCCGGCGTCCCGCAGCTTGTTGGCGACGACTGCGACCTTGGGGATGCCGAGGTCGACGGCGAGCGTGACCGACCGGCGTGCCGTCTCCAACGAGCGATAGTAGGGTTCGGCGACGACCAGCATCAGGTCGACGGCCTCGGCGGTGGAGCGGGCCAGGTGCTCCGGCGACGCCTCCATGTCGACGACGACCAGCAGGTCGTCGGCTGGCAGCTCCCGCAGCACGCCACGGACCGTGGCGTGGTTGCCGCACAGTCAGCCGACGCCCGCCTGGGGCCGACCCATGACCAGCAGCCGGACCTTGCCTGGGCAGTCGACGCCGTACTCGAGCGCCAGCTCCTCGGCTGGCCTGCTAAGCCGCAGGACCGTCTCGCCCCCCAGGTTCCGATGCTGGAGCAGGTCGTGGGGGAGCGGGGTGACGGCGTCCAGGGCATCGGGCCGCATCCCAAGCACCAGCGCCAAGTTGGGGTTCAGGTCGGCATCGACCGCGAGCACGTCGATGCCGCGGCCGGCCGCCAGCCGGGCCATGGTGCCCGCGACGGTGGTCTTGCCCGAGCCGCCCTTGCCCGCGATCGCTACCTTCACGGCCGCGGAGTCTACCCCGCGGCCGGTGGCTCGGCGACGACGGCGTAGAATCGCTGCGTGAGCAGCATGG
>DASQWY010000406.1:0-8755 GCA_035640005.1 Actinomycetes bacterium | reverse complement strand
GTCCGGCTGTGCCTGGCCGCCGGCCGGCGGCCGCAGGCCGAGCGGCTGCTGGCGGCCGTCGACCTGGACGTCGCCCGCCGCCACGCCGGCACGCTGACCGGGCGGGCGCTGCTGGCCGAGGCCGCCGGCGACCTCGACGCGGCCGCCCAGGCGCACCTGCGGGCGGCCGAGGCGTGGGCCGCCTACGGCCAGGTCCTGGAGCACGGCTGGGCGCTGCTCGGCGCCGGGCGCTGCCTGCGGCGCCTGGGCAGGCCGGCCGCGGCCGAGCGGCTCGCCGCCGCCCGGGCGGCCCTTGCCGGCCTGGGCGCCGGGCCGCTGCTGGCCGAGGCCGACGCCTGCCTGGGCGACGCCGGGGCCGGGACGGAGGGCCTGGTGGGCACCTGACCAGGCCCGGCGCGGTGGGACGGCGCCGTCGCAGGCAGTAGGCTGGGGCGCCCTGGACACCAGCCCCGACCCTTGAGGAGGGAACACCTGGACGTCGCCGCGCTGCTGCGCCTGGACGGGCGGACCGCGCTGGTCACCGGGGCGAGCCGCGGCATCGGCCGGCAGGCCGCGCTGGCCCTCGCCGGCGCCGGCGCCAGCGTCGTGCTGGCCGCCCGCTCGGCCGACCAGCTCGCCGAGGTGGCCGCCGCCGCCCGGCAGCAGGGCGCCCCCAAGGCGCTGGTCGCCGTCACCGACGTGCTCGACGAGCAGGCGGTCGAGGCGGCCGTCGCCCGCGCCGTGGAGGGGACCGGGCGCCTGGACGTGGTCGTGAACGCCGCCGGCGGGCAGGCGTTCACCGCCCCGGCCGCCGAGACCCGCACCGCCGGCTGGGACAAGGTGCTCGACCTCAACCTCCGCTCCGCGTTCCTGGTCAGCCGCGCCGCCCTCGCCCACCTGCCGCCCGGCGGCGCGATCGTGAACCTGACCAGCGTGGCCGGGTTCAGCGCCGCCCCCGGGCTGGTCGCCTACGGCGCGGCCAAGGCCGGGATCGTCGCCCTCACCCGCACCCTGGCGGTGGAGGCCGCCCCGCTCGGCGTCCGCGTGAACGCGCTCGCCCCCGGCTGGGTCCGCACCGAGCTGACCCGCCGCCTGTGGAGCGACCCGGAGACCAGCCAGGCCCTGGTCGGCCAGGTCCCGCTGGGCCGCTGGGCCGAGCCCGAGGAGCTGGCCGGCCCGCTGCTGCTGCTCGCCTCCGACGCGGGCAGCTACATGACCGGCACGACCGTGCTGGTCGACGGGGGCCTGCTCGCATGAGCGGGCCGGAGCGACCGGCGGCGGCCGCGCCTATGCTTGGGCGGTGATGGTCGCGTCGCTGCTGGACCGGGTCGGCCGCCTCCCCTTCGTGACCCCAGCGGACCCGGCGGGGGTGCCGGCGTCGGTGCTGCTGGCGCTGTCGCCGGTCACCAGCGCCGACGACCTGCGGCTGGTGCTGGTGCAGCGGCCGGACACCCTGCGCCAGCATGCCGGCCAGGTCGGCCTGCCCGGCGGGGCGGTCGAGCCCGGCGACGCCGACGGGGTCGCCGCCGCGCTGCGGGAGGCCGAGGAGGAGGTCGGGCTGGACCCCGCGGCCGTCCGCGTGCTCGGCAGCCTCGACCGCACCTACCTGCCCGTCTCCAACTTCGACGTGCTGCCGGTGGTGGGGCTGTGGGACGGCGCCGGCGAGCTGCGGGCCAGCCCCGCCGAGGTCGCCGGCATCCTCCACCCGACCCTGCGGCAGCTCGCCGACCCCGCCAACCACGGCGTGCTGCCGTTCTCCCGCATCATCCCCGAGGCCGAGTTCCGCCGGCGGAACGTGCCCGACCTGCTCGGGCCCGTGTTCTGGGTCGACGGCACCCTGGTCTGGGGGTTCACCGCCGGCCTGCTCGCCGGCTTCCTCCGCCAGCTCGGCCTGGCCGCGCCGCCCGTCCCCAGCGGCTGGGGCGGCCGCCCGGCCGCCTCCGGTCCCTGACGCCCCCCGAGGAGCCGCCCATGTCCGAGCCCCAGCCCGCCCTGCCCGCCGACGTCCCGCCCGCGGTGGTCAGCGGCAGCGGCACGCCCATCGTGCTGCTGCACGCCTTCCCGCTCGACGGTCGCATGTGGGCACCGCAGGTCGAGGCGCTCGCCGGCACCTACCAGGTGATCGTGCCCGACCTGCGCGGCTTCGGCGCGGCCAGGGAGCAGGCGGTCGAGGAGGCCGGCGTCGACCTGCTCGCCGACGACGTGGCCCGCCTGCTCGACTCGGTCGGCCTGGACCGGGCGGTGCTCTGCGGCCTGTCCATGGGCGGCTACGTGGCGCTGGCGTTCGCGCGGCGGCACCCCGGGCGGCTCTCCGGGCTGGTGCTGGCCGACAGCAGGTCCGCCCCGGACGCCGAGCAGGCGCGGGCGGGCAGGCTGCAGATGGCCGAGCGGGTGCTCGCGGAGGGAACCGGCTTCGTCCCCGAGGTCATGCTGCCCCGGCTGCTCGGCGACACCAGCCGGCGGCAGCGGCCCGAGCTGGTCGAACGGGTCACCGCCCTGATCCTCGACCAGGACCCGCGCGCCATCGCCGGCGCCCAGCGCGGCCTGGCCGCCCGCCCCGACGCCGCCGACGTGCTTCCCTCGATCGCCGTGCCGACGCTGGTCGTCAACGGCGAGGAGGACCAGCTGCCCGACCCCGACGAGGGCCGCGCCCTGGCCGCGGCCGTCCCCGGGGCGCGGTTCCTGCTGGTCGAGCAGGCCGGCCACCTGGTCAACCTGGAACGACCCGACGCGGTCAACGAGGCGCTGCTGGACTTCCTCGCCCCGATCTGGGTTTGATGGCCGCGTAGCTGTGACAACCCATCCGCAGATCTAGTACGCTCGGGCTAGTCGAGGCCCCGGTGGACCCCGCCCGGGGCCGGCAGACGCGAGGGGGGCAGGGGAGGACCGGCTCCTGCCCCCCTCGCTCGTGTCTGGGTCACTGTGAATGGTTGTGCGGTCCTGCCGGCACCCGACCCGCCCTCGAGAAGGGCACCCCATGCCGGCGACCGTCGTCAAGGAACCTTGACCCTGAAGGTTCGTCAGGATAGCTTGACGCCATGGAGAAGGCGGAACCCGAGGCGGCGACCTTGGCGGCAGCCAGCAGCCGCGATCCTGAGCTGGGGTTGCGGGCGGTGGCCGCCCTGCGCGGCCTGGTCGAGGCCCTGGAGGCCCTGCAGGTCGACAACGCCCGGGCCAAGGGCTGGTCCTGGCAGGACATCGCCGGCCGGCTGGGCGTCAGCAAGCAGGCCGTCCACCAGAAACACGGCCCGCGCAGCCGGTCAGGCCCCGGGAGGTGACCACGATGGTGCGATTCACCGAGGCCGGCGGCATCGTGCCCCATTTCGCCCGCGAGGAGGCCGAGAGCCGGCACCAGTACTACCTCGGCCCCGAGCACCTGCTCCTCGGCCTGCTCGTCGGGGACGACAACCCGGCGGCCCGGGTGCTGCGCGCCCACGGTCTGGATCTTGAGACCGTCCGGGCCGGGATCGACCGGCTGGTCGCCGAGGGCGTCCTGCCCGGTCCCCAGCCCAGCGACGCCGAGCTGCTGGCCACCCTCGGCATCGACCTGGACGCGGTCATGGCCCGGCTCAAGGAGAGCTTCGGCTGGGAGGCCTACTACGACGCGGCCCAGAACGTGCGGCTGCGCCCGGCCCAGGCCTTCCCCCACGCCCCGGGCGCCGGGACGCCACTGATCTGCTGGCGGGTGTTCAGGTTCGCGGCCGAGGAGGCGGCCGCCCGCGGTGAGGACGCCACCCCCGCGCACTGGCTGCTGGCGCTGCTGCGTGACGCCGAGGACCCGGTCGAGGTCACAACCGGCCGCTACCCGATGGACCGTCGGAGGCGGGCCATGTACGGCCTCCCCGACCACGGCCCCGGTCCGGTCAGGCTGCTGGTGGAGTCCCACGGGCTGACCCTTGACCAGCTGCGCGCCGCCGTGCTCGAGGAACTCGACCAAACCCGGTGACCCCGGCGATTTGACACACAGAGGAACCCGTTCTCCCCGGCCCCCTACGGCTGGGGACCTGGGGGGTCGGGGCGGCGGCGCAGGCCCGGCAGGTGGGGGAGGTGCGGGCGGGCGGCCTGCTGCTCGTGCTCGTCGATCTGGCGGACCAGGACGACCTTGATCCCGGCGGCGATCGGGATCGCCACCAGGGCGCCGACCACGCCGAGGATGGCCGCGCCGATCAGCGCGGCGAACAGCACCGCGGCGGCGGAGATGTCGACCGAGTGCCGCAGGATGCGCGGGGCGATCACGTAGTTCTCGACCTGCTGGTAGACCACGACGAACACCACCAGCAGCACGGTCGTCGGCCACAGGCTGCGGGTGAACAGCGACACCAGCACCGCCGCCAGCGAGCCGATCGGGTGGCCGACCAGCGGGATCAGGTCCAGCAGGCCGATGAAGATCGCCAGCGGCAGCGGGTACGGCACGTGCAGGATCTCCAGGCCGACCAGGGCGACCAGGCCGCCGACGAAGCCGATCAGCAGGCGGCCGATCATGTAGTCGCCGACCTTGTCGACCATGATGTCGACGATCCGGCCGTAGCGTTCGCGGCGGTCCACGGTGAACAGCCGCACCACGCCCTTGCGCAGCCGCGGCAGGTCCAGCAGGAAGTAGATGGCGAAAACCACCACGGTCAGGAATGAGACCAGCGCGCCGAACACCTGGCTGGTGAGCCCCAGCACCCCGCCGGCGAGCCGGGCGGGGAGCTGGTTGACCAGCCCCTCCAGGCGCGTGCTCAGGTGGAAGCGGGTGTCCAGGTCGCGGAACTGCGCCGACCGCCGCTGCAGGCCGGCCAGGTAGTCCGGCATGTTGTGGGCGAGCTGCCCGAACTGGTTGACCAGCGGCGGGATCACCGACATCAGGATCGCGGTCAGCAGCGCCGCGAACACGGCGAAGATCACCGTCACCGCCACCCCCCGGCGCAGGCCCCTCGCCACCATGTAGCGGACCGCCGGGTCCAGGCTCACGGCCAGGAACAACCCGACCGCCACCCGCAGGAGCGTGTCGCGCACCGAGAAGACCAGCCATCCGGAGGCGGCGGCGGCCAGCAGCCCGAGACCGGCGAAGAAGCCCCAGCGGAACAGCGCCCCCGGCCGGATGCGGGCGCCGATGGTGTCCGGCGGCGAGCCGGCGGGCGACGCGGTGGGCTGCTCGAGCTCGCGGACGGCGGCGTCCGACTCGTCGGCCTCGGTGTCGAGGTGGCTGCTCATGATGGTTGGCCGCGGTGGCCGGTTCCTTCCTGCACGAGCTCGATGAGCACGCCGCGGACGGCCTTGGGGTGCACGAACGCGATGATAGTCCCGCCTGAGCCGATCTTCGGCCGCTGGTCGACGACCTCCACTCCCAAGGCGCGCAGCTCCTCCAGCGCGCCGGCGACGTCGGCAACTGCATACCCGACGTGGTGGATGCCTTCACCGCGTTTCGCCAGGAATCTGCCGACCGGGGTGTCCGGAGAGAGCGGGGCGACCAGCTGCACGTACGCGTCGCCGAGCCGGAACAGCAGCTCGTGGACGCCCTGGTCGGGGATCACCTCCTCATGGACGGCCCGCAGGCCGAGCACGCGCTCGTAGAAGGCGCGCGCGGCGCCCAGGTCGGTCACGGCGATGCCGACGTGGTCCAGGCGTCCCAGGCGCACCTCAGCCGTCCCCTCTGCCCGCGTCGAGCGGCAGCAGCCAGTCGTCGGCGGTGTGGTCCAGCGCCCAGCCGGCCGCCGCGGCCGTCCGGTCGCCGGCGCCGTCCAGCTGGGTGAACAGCCACAGCGGGCGGCCCGGCGGCACCGTGCCGGGCGCCAGGGCGAGCATCCGGGTGCCCACGCCGGCGCCCTGCGCCGCCGCGGCCACGCCGAGGTGCACCAGCTGGGTGGTGGGGCCGGAGTCGAACAGCAGGAACACGCCGGCCCCGTCGGCGCTGGCGAAGGCGCGGGCGCGCGGGTCGGCCAGGCGCTGGCGGACCGCCTCCACCCGAATGGCGGTGTCCTCCCGGTCCGCCCACGCGGCCGTCCAGGTCTCCAGGAACGCCTCGGCCCGGTCGGCGCCCAGCTCGACCAGGCCGGGCGCGCCGGCGCCGGTCCCGGCGGCCCGCCGGTAGGCCTGGCGCTCCCGCAGCCGGAAGCCGAGCCCGGCCAGCTCGCCAGGCAGGCCGGCGTGCGAGGACGGCGAGGCGAGCACGTGGACGTAGTCGCGGCCGGCCTCGCCGAACGCGCGCGCCGCGCCGGCCAGGTCGAAGGCGCCGCGGACGCCGAAGGCGAAGTTGAACACCCACAGCGGGTCGAGCTGGCTGGTGACCACCTTGCCGGTCGCCAGCTGGACCACCTTGCCGCCGCCGATGACGGACAGGTTGCGGTGGTTCTGCTCGCAGGCGTGGACGAAGCCGAGGGTCACACGGGCCAGCCTACAGCGGGCGGTAGACTCGAACAGGCCGCCAGCCCGAAGGGGGACGTGATGTTCGAGCGAACCGAACCCGTGATCTGCGCCGGTGCGCGCACCCCGATCGGGCGCTTCGGCGGCGCCCTGGCCGCGTTCCCCGCCGTCGAGCTCGGCGGCCTGGCGGTCGGCGAGGCCCTGCGGCGCGCGGGGGTCGCCCCCGACGCGGTCGAGCACGTGGTCATGGGCCACGTCCTCCAGGCCGGCCAGGGCCAGATCACCGCCAGGCAGGCGGCGTTCAAGGGCGGCGTGCCGCTGACCGTGCCGGCGCTCACCGTCAACAAGGTCTGCCTCTCCGGCCTGAACGCGATCGCCACCGCCGCGCAGTACGTCGAGCTGGACCAGGCGGGCCTGCTGGTCGCCGGCGGCATGGAGTCGATGAGCGGCGCCCCCTACCTGGTCCCCGGCGCCCGCGCCGGCGTGCGCATGGGCCACGCCCAGCTGGTCGACGCGATGCTCCGCGACGGCCTCTGGGACGCCTTCGACGACGCCCACATGGGCGGCCTGTCCGACCTGGTGAACGCCAGGCTCGGCATCGACCGGGCCGCCCAGGACGAGTGGGCCGCCCGCTCCCACGAGCGGGCCGCGGCCGCCGCCAAGGGCGCCCTGCGCGAGGAGATCGTCCCGGTCCAGGTTCCGCAGCGCCAGGGCGAGCCGCTGCTGGTCGACCAGGACGAGGGCGTGCGGCCGGGCACCACCGTCGAGGCGCTCGCCAAGCTCCGCCCCGCCTTCGCCCCGGACGGCACCATCACGGCGGGCAACGCCTCGCAGATCTCCGACGGGGCGGCCGCGGTGGTGGTCACCTCGCGGGAGCGGGCGGCCGCCGACGGCCTGCCGGTGCTCGCCTCGATCCTCGCCTACGGCACCGTCGCCGGCCCGGACTCGAGCCTGCACTCGCAGCCGTCCGGCGCCATCCGGGACGCCTGCCGCCGCGCCGGGGTGGCAATCGCCGACCTGGACCTGGTCGAGATCAACGAGGCGTTCGCCGCCGTCGCCCTCCGCTCCACCAGGGAGCTGGGACTGGACGAGGGGATCGTGAACGTCAACGGCGGCGCCGTCGCCCTCGGCCACCCGATCGGGGCCAGCGGCGCGCGCCTGGTGCTGACCGTCGCCATGGAGCTGCGGCGCCGCGGCGGCGGCCTCGGCGCGGCCGCCCTGTGCGGCGGCGGCGGGCAGGGCGACGCGCTGCTGCTGCACGTGGGATGAGCCTCCCCTCCCTGCAGGAGCTGGTCGAGCGGCTGCGCGCCGGCGACAAGCGGGCGGTGGCCCGGCTCATCTCCTTGGTGGAGAACGGCGACCGCGAGCAGCTGCGGGACGCCACCGAGGCGCTCAACCCGACCACCGGCCGGGCCGAGGTGCTCGGCCTCACCGGCGCGCCAGGGGTCGGCAAGTCCACCCTGGCCGCCGCGCTGGTGGAGGCCTACCGGGCGGCCGGCCGCACCGTCGGGGTGCTGGCGGTCGACCCGTCCTCGCCGTTCACCGGCGGGGCGCTGCTCGGCGACCGGGTCCGCATGCAGCGCCATGCCCTCGACGAGGGCGTCTACATCCGGTCGATGGCCAGCCGCGGCCACGTCGGCGGGCTCGCCTGGGCGACCCCGCAGGCGGTGCGGGTGCTGGACGCCGCCGGCTGCGAGCTGGTGCTGGTCGAGACCGTCGGGGTCGGCCAGGCCGAGGTGGAGGTCGCCGGGCTGGCCGACACCACCCTGGTGGCGCTGGCGCCCGGCTTCGGCGACGCCATACAGGTCGCCAAGGCCGGCATCCTCGAGGTGGCCGACGTGTTCGTGGTCAACAAGGCCGACAAGGACGGCGCCGACGTGGTCGCCCGCGACCTGCGGCAGATGCTCCACCTGGGCGCGGCCACGCCCTGGCAGGTGCCGGTGGTCAAGACCGTCGCCGAGCGCGGCGACGGCGTCGATCAGCTGGTGGCGGCGATCGCCAGGCACCGGGCGCACCTGGAGTCGAGCGGCGAGCTGGAGCGGCGCCGCCGCGACCGCGCCGCCCGCGAGGTCGAGGAGATCGCCGTCGCCGACCTGCGCGCCCAGCTGGGCGAGGTCGGCCGCGGCGAGGCGCTCGACGGCCTCGCCGAGCAGGTCGCCGCCGGCAAGCTCGGCCCCTACGCCGCCGCCGAGCAGCTGCTCGGCCGGGTCCGCGGCGGCCGCTGAGCGCCGCGCGGCCCTCAGCCGAGGGCGCCGGCGCGGCGGCCGGCCTCGGCCGGGGCGACCACCTCGCCGCCGAGCACCACCGCCGCCACCTCCGCCAGCGGCACCTGCTCGAAGCCGGGAGCGGCCAGGCGCGCGAACGCGGCGGCGGGCACCAGCTTGATCGGGGTGGCCACGACCAGGGTGGGCAGGCGGCCGGCCAGCGCGCC
>DASQWY010000405.1:0-3292 GCA_035640005.1 Actinomycetes bacterium | reverse complement strand
TCGGCGAGGTCACCGACCCGCCCTCCGCCGACGTGACCGCCCACGTGGTCGAGATGCTGGCCGCGCAGGGCCTGGCCGGCACCCCGGCCGCCAAGGCCGGGGTGGCGTACCTGCTCGGCGAGCAGGACCCCGACGGCTCCTGGTTCGGGCGCTGGGGCGCCAACCACGTCTACGGCACCGGCGCGGTCCTGCCCGCCCTGGCCGCGGCCGGGATCCCCCCGGCCGACCCGGCCGTGCGCCGCGCGGTCGCCTGGCTGGAGGCCCACCAGAACCCCGACGGCGGCTGGGGCGAGGACCTCCGCTCCTACCGCAACCCGGCCTGGCGCGGCCGCGGGACCTCCACCGCCTCGCAGACCGCCTGGGCGCTGCTGGGCCTGCTGGCCGCCGGCGAGCGCTCGGCGGCGGCCGCCCGCGGGGCGGCGTTCCTGGCCCGCACCCAGCGGCCGGACGGCTCCTGGGACGAGCCGCAGTTCACCGGCACCGGCTTTCCCGGCGACTTCTACATCAACTACCACCTGTACCGGCTGGTCTTCCCGGTCATGGCCCTCGGCCGCCACCTGGGAGGTGGGTCGTGACGCTCACCGTGCTCACCCCCCTGCGCAGCGAGGCCAGCGCGGTGCGGGCCGCCCTGCCGGGCGCGCGGGTGGTCCGCACCGGCATGGGACCGGGCCGCGCCGCGGCCGCCGCCGCGCGGCTTGGCGGCGCGGGCCAGCCGCTGGCGGTCGCCGGCTTCTGCGCCGGCCTGCTCCCCGGCATGGCCCCGGGCGATGTGGTCGTCGCCAGCGAGCTGCGCGGCCGGGACGGCACCGTGCCCTGCCCGTCCAGCGGGCTCCTGGTCGCCGCGCTGCGCCGGCTGGGGCTGCCCGCCAGGCGGGCGCCGATCTGCTCGGTCGGGCGGCTGGTCGGCGCCGGCGACCGGTCCAGGCTGGCCGCCACCGGCGCGGCCGCCGCCGACATGGAATCGGCCTGGCTGGCACGGGCCGCGGCGGGCCGGCCGCTGGCGGTGCTGCGGGTGGTGGTGGACGCGCCCGACGCCGAGCTGCTGCGGCCCGGGCTGGCCCTGGCCGGGCCGCGCGCCTGGCGGTCGCTGCGGCGGGCCGC
Source organism: Actinomycetes bacterium (assembly GCA_035640005.1). GTDB lineage: Bacteria > Actinomycetota > CALGFH01 > CALGFH01 > CALGFH01 > DASQWY01. The sequence goes on along the minus strand of DASQWY010000405.1, from coordinate 2,191 downwards.
GCCGGCCCTGGCGGCCTGGGCGGCGGCGGCCGGGCCGCGGCGGGTGCTGCTGGCCGGCCCGCGCTCCTTCTGCGCCGGGGTGGAGCGGGCCATCGAGGTGGTCGAGCGCCTCCTGGAGCGCGAGCCGCCACCCGTGTACGTGCGCAAGCAGATCGTGCACAACCGGCACGTGGTCGGCGAGCTGGAGCGGCGCGGGGCGGTGTTCGTCGACGACCTGGACCAGGTGCCCGACGGGGCCACGGTGGTGTTCTCCGCCCACGGGGTCAGCCCGCAGGTCCGCTCGCAGGCGGCCGGCCGGCGGCTGCGGGTCGTCGACGCCACCTGCCCGCTGGTCACCAAGGTGCACGCCGAGGCGCGCCGCTTCGCCGCCCGCGGCGACACGGTGGTGCTGATCGGCCACGCCGGCCACGAGGAGGTGGAGGGCACCACCGGCGAGGCCCCCGGCGCCGTCCGGCTGGTGGAGCGGCCCGACGACGTCGACCGGCTCACCGTCCCCGACCCGGACCGGCTCGCCTACCTGACCCAGACCACCCTGGCCGCCGACGAGGTCGAGCGGGTGCTGACCGCCCTGCGCCGGCGCTTCCCCGCCCTGCGCGGCCCCGCGTCCGACGACATCTGCTACGCCACGACCAACCGGCAGGCCGCCGTCCGGGCGCTGGCCGGCGAGGCAGACCTGCTGCTGGTGGTCGGCTCGGCGAACTCCTCCAACTCCCGCCGCCTGGTCGAGGTGGCCGAGCGGGCCGGCTGCCCCGCCCACCTGCTGGACGACGACACCGGCCTGGACCCGGCCTGGCTGGTAGGGGCCGGCACGGTCGGCCTGACCGCCGGCGCCTCCGCCCCCGAGCGCCTGGTCGGCCGGGTGGTCGACGCGCTGGCCGGCCTCGGCCCGGTCACCGTCGCCGAGCGCGCGGTGGCGGCCGAGTCGCTCCGCTTCACCCTACCGAGGGAGGTCAGCTGACATGGCGGTCCCCCTGCGCCAGAGCCTACGGCTCGGCGCCTACCTGCTCCGGCAGCGACTGGCGCGCCGGGAGCGGTTCCCGCTGCTGGTGGAGCTGGAGCCGCTGTTCGCCTGCAACCTGGCCTGCGCGGGCTGCGGCAAGATCCAGCACCCGGCCCACATCCTCAAGCGCCGCATGCCGGTCGAGCAGGCGGTCGCCGCCATCGAGGAGTGCGGCGCCCCGATGGTCTCGATCGCCGGCGGGGAGCCGCTCATCCACCCCGAGATCCACCTGATCGTCGCCGAGCTCGTGCGGCGCAAGCGCTTCGTCTACCTGTGCACCAACGCCCTGCTCATGCGGCGCAAGCTGGACCGGTTCGAGCCTTCCCCCTACTTCGCCTGGGCCGTGCACCTGGACGGGCTGCGGGAACGCCACGACCGCTCGGTCTGCCAGGAGGGCGTGTTCGACGAGGCGGTCGCGGCGGTCAGGGAGGCCCAGCGGCGCGGCTTCCGGGTCACCACCAACACCACCTTCTTCACCACCGACACCCCCCAGACCGTCCGGGTGGTGCTCGACTTCCTCAACGACGAGCTCCGGGTCGACCAGATGATGATCTCCCCGGCCTACGCCTACGAGAAGGCGCCCGACCAGGAGCACTTCCTGGGCGTGGAGCAGACCCGCGAGCTGTTCAGCAAGGCGTTCGCCGACGGCTACCGCAAGCGCTGGCGGCTCAACCACACCCCGCTGTTCCTGGACTTCCTGGAGGGCAAGGTCGACTTCGCCTGCACCGCCTGGGGCATCCCCAGCTACTCCATCTTCGGCTGGCAGCGGCCCTGCTACCTGATGGCCGACGGCTACGCGGCGACCTACCGGGAACTGGTGGAGACCACCGACTGGGACCGCTACGGCCGGGGCCGCGACCCCCGCTGCGCCAACTGCATGGCCCACTGCGGCTACGAGCCCAGCGCGGTGCTGGCCACCATGGGCTCGCTCAAGGAGTCCCTGCGGGCGCTGCGGGGGGTCGGCTAGTGGCGGGCGGCGGGATCCAGGCGGGCCAGGCGGCGGTACAACCCTGGAAGGCCGCCCCGGAGCCGGGCCGGCAGCCGCAACCAGGCCGGCACGAACACCTCCGCCCGCTCGCGTGCCACGGCCCTGACCACCGCGCGGGCGACGCGGTCGGCCGCCACCGGAGCCGGCCAGCCCCGTACGTAGGGGCTGCCGCGGCGGGCGAAGAACGGCGTGTCGACCGCACC
>DASQWY010000404.1:0-2136 GCA_035640005.1 Actinomycetes bacterium | reverse complement strand
GTGTGCGCGGTGTGGAGGAAGGACGATAGCGCCATGCCTGTCAAGACACCTACCCTAGAAGAACTCGGTCGCATCGCAGCCCGCTTTGGCCTCAGCGTCACGCAGGACGATCTGCGGTCGTACCAGGGCCTCATGGGCGGTATGCTCGCTTCGTACAACCGGCTCGATCAACTCCCCGAGCCCACCCTCGCGGTCAAATACCCGCGCGATGCCGGCTACCGCCCCGCGCCCGCGGAGAATCCCCTGGGCGCCTGGTACTGGCGCACGCACATCACCGGCGCATCGTCCGGCCCGCTCGCGGGCAAGACCCTCGCCATCAAGGACAACGTCTGCGTCGCCGGCGTGCCCATGATGAACGGGAGCAGCGTGCTGGAAGGCTACGTGCCGCGCAGTGACGCGACGATCGTGACGCGCATCCTCGACGCGGGCGGGACCATTCTGGGCAAAGCCGTCTGTGAGAGCCTGTGCTTCTCCGGCGGCAGCCACACGAGCGACACCGGCCCGGTGCGCAATCCGCACGATCCGACGCGCTCGACCGGCGGCTCGTCCAGCGGCAGCGCTGCGCTGGTGGCGGCGGGCGCGGTGGACATGGCCATCGGCGGAGACCAGGGCGGCTCCATCCGCATCCCCAGTTGCTGGTGCGGGATCTATGGCCTCAAGCCCACCTACGGCCTGGTTCCGTACACCGGCATCTTCCCCATCGAGCTGACGCTCGACCACACGGGCCCGATGGCACGGACGGTCGCCGACGTCGCGCTGCTGCTGGAGGTGATCGCGGGGCCGGATGGCCTGGACCCCCGCCAGCGGGCGGACCAGCAGGGCGACGCCTACACCCGGGCGCTCACGGGGCACGCCCGCGAGCTGCGGCTGGGCATCGTCGAGGAGGGCTTCGGCTGGCCGGGCGCCTCCGAGGCGGACGTGGACGCGGCGGTGCGCGAGGCGGCGCACGCCTTTGAGCGCCTGGGCGCGACGGTCACGTCCATCTCGCTGCCGCTGCACCGCAGCGGCGTGGATATCTGGACCGCGATCGGCATCGAGGGTGCGACCATGCTGATGGTGCAGGGCAACAGCATGGGCACCAACTGGAAAGGGCACTACACGACGGACCTGCTGGACGTGTATGCCCGTGGCCGCCTGACACGGGCCGACGATCTCTCCGAGACGGTCAAGCTTGTGATGCTGCTGGGGCAGTATATGCAGGAGCACTACCACGGCCGCTACTACGCGAAGGGGCAGAATCTGGCGCGGCTGCTGACGCAGGCCTATGACGTGGCCTTGCAGGACTGTGATGTGCTGGTCATGCCCACGCTGCCCATGAAGGCGACGGTGCTCCCGGCGCCGGGGGCCAGCCGCGAGGAGGTCGTTGCCCGCGCGTTTGAGATGACGGTCAACACGATGCCGACCGATGTGACGGGGCATCCCGCCCTGAATGTGCCGTGCGCCGTCTCGGGCGGCCTGCCGGTCGGGATGATGCTGATCGGCCGGCGGGGCGAGGAGGCCACGGTCTTGCGCGCGGCGCACGCTTTCGAGCAACAGGTGTTCGCGGCGCCGCCGGTGGCGACCGCAACTCGCCACCCTCCAGGTGTAGAGGGGTGGTGAGCGTATCCTCCTCCTCAACTGAGGACACGCCCCAGCGCGATACGCTTGCAGCCGCCAGCCGGCTACGCCGGGCGATCCTCCTCTGACCGCATGGCGGCGAAGGAGGGGAAGATCCGCAGGCGGAGGTCGCCGACCGCGATCGCCTGGCTGGCGGCGTTGGCCGGCGCGTTGGGCGGCGTCGCGTCGTGCAGCCGGACGAAGAGCGCGCCGAGCGGGTTGCGCTGGTCGGGGTCGACGGGTCCATGGCCGACGACCTGGAGCACCTGCGGCCAACTCCCCCAGGCGGCGCGCCGGTCCGGCTCGGGGCCGCCGGCGAAGTGGGCCAGGTAGCGCCCGAGCACGAAGACGTGGACCTTCTGCACGCGGAACCGCTTCGCGGCACGCTCGGCGTCTTCGAGCTGAAGGCGCAGGACCCCTTCGCGCGCTCGGCCGAGGAGCGGCAGCGGCAGCGCGACACCTTCTTCCATGCCAACCGCCAGGTCTCGGCGATCCTGGAGTGGGTGCAGCGCCACGGCCCCGACGACCTGCTGGCCCGCT
>DASQWY010000403.1:0-8745 GCA_035640005.1 Actinomycetes bacterium | reverse complement strand
CTGCGGCTCGATCACCTCGTCCAGGTAGCCGCGCTCGGCGGCGATGTAGGGGTTGGCGAAGCGCTCGGTGTACTCGGCGACCAGCTCGTCGCGGCGGGCGTTGGGGTCCTCGGCGCTCTCGATCTCCCGCCGGAAGATGATGTTGACGGCGCCCTGCGGGCCCATCACCGCGATCTCCGCGGTCGGCCAGGCGAAGTTGAGGTCGGCCCGCAGCGGCTTGGACGACATCACGTCGTAGGCGCCGCCGTAGGCCTTGCGGGTGATCACCGTCAGCTTCGGCACGGTCGCCTCGGCGTAGGCGTACAGCAGCTTGGCCCCGTGGCGGATGATGCCGCCCCACTCCTGGCTGGTGCCGGGCATGAACCCGGGCACGTCCACGAAGCTCACGATCGGGACGTTGAAGGCGTCGCAGAAGCGCACGAAGCGGGCGCCCTTGACCGAGGCGTCGATGTCCAGCACCCCGGCCAGGTGCAGCGGCTGGTTGCCGACGATGCCGACCGGCCGGCCGTTGAGGCGGGCGAAGCCGATCACGATCGACTCGGCGTGGGCCTGCAGGATCTCGAGGAACTCGCCGTCGTCGACCACCCGCTTGACGACCTCGCGGATGTCGTAGGGCTGGTTGGGGTGGTCGGGGATCACCTCGGCCAGGGTCGGGTCCTCGCGCCGCGGGTCGTCGGTCGGCTGCCGGCGGGGCGGGTCCTCCATGTTGTTCAGCGGCAGGAAGCCGAGCAGCTGGCGGGCCAGGTCGAAGCACTCGTCCTCGTCCTCGGCGGCGAAGTGGGCGGTTCCGGACTTGGTCGCGTGGGTCATCGCCCCGCCCAGCTCCTCGAAGGTCACGTCCTCGCCGGTCACCGTCTTCACCACGTCCGGGCCGGTGATGAACATGTAGGAGGTCTCCTTGACCATCAGCACGAAGTCGGTGATGGCCGGGGAGTAGACGGCGCCGCCGGCGGCCGGCCCCATGATCAGCGACAGCTGCGGCACCACCCCGGACGCCTGCACGTTGCGCCAGAAGATCTCCGCGTAGCCGGACAGCGACACGACCCCTTCCTGGATGCGGGCGCCGCCGCCGTCCAGGATGCCGACGCACGGCACCCCCATCCGCCGCGACAGGTCCATCACCTTGCAGATCTTCTCGGCGGTGACCTCGCCGAGGGAGCCGCCGAAGACCGTGAAGTCCTGCGAGAACACGCACACCCGGCGGCCGTTGATGGTGCCGTAGCCGGTGACCACGCCGTCGCTGGGGATGCGGCGCTCGGCCATGCCGAAGGCGCTGGCCCGGTGGGTCGCCAGCATGTCGGTCTCGACGAAGGAGCCCGGGTCCAGCAGGGCGTCGACCCGTTCCCGCGCGGTCAGCTTGCCCTTCTCGTGCTGGACGTCGACCGCCCGTTCGGTGCCGGCGTGGAGCGCCTGCTCCCTGCGCTGGCGGAGCTCGGCGATCCGTTCCTTCATCGACTTGGGCTGTGGTGGCGCCACGACGACTAACCTCCCCGCCGGCGATCGGTCCAGGGCATTGTGCCTTGTCCGGGGGGAGGGTGGCGGCCGGTCAGGCGCCGCCGGCGAGGTCGCGGCGGCGGAACCCGCCCAGGCCGGCGGCGGCGAGCGCCGCGGCCGCGGCCAGCAGCCAGACCAGCGGGGTCGCGGACACGGCGGCCCCGGGGACCTTGGGGATGTGGCTGAACGGGGCGAGGTCCAGCAGCCACTGGCTGAGCCGCACCAGCGGGCCGAGCAGCACCAGGAACGCCGACACCGCCAGCGCCGCCCAGCTCACCGGGGTGAGCCGGGGGAGCAGGCCGAACAGCGCCATGGCGACGCCGGACAGCACCAGCACGGCCGGCAGCTGCACCAGCGCGCCGGCCAGCACGCGTGGCAGCTCGTGCCCCACGTCGCCGCCGACCAGCCCGTAGACCACCCCCTCGGCCAGGCCGGCGGCCAGCAGCGCGACCGCCGGGCCGAGCAGCCCGAACAGCAGGTGGCTGCCGGCCCACTGCAGCCGCCCGACCGAGGTGGCCAGCACCGACTCGGCGCGCAGGCCCTCCTCCTCGGCGCGCAGCCGCAGCGTGGCCTGGATCCCGTAGCCGGCGGCCGCCAGCGCGAAGACGACCATGGCGCTGGCGATGTAGGCGTCGCTCAGCGCCTTCTCGCCGCCCAGCCGCTGCAGCAGGTCCTTGAGGCCCGCGCTCTCGCCGCCCATGTGGTTGACGCTGTCGGCGACGCTGCCGATCACCGCCCCCATCACGGCCAGCCCGGCGGTCCAGGCGAGCAGGCTGGCGCGCTGCAGCCGCCACGCAAGCGCCAGCGGGCTGCGCAGCGACGGCGCCGCCGAGGCGGGGCCGGGCCGCGCCTGCACGATGCCGGCGCCGACGTCGCGCCGGGCCAGCAGCGCGAACGCCGCCGCGACCAGCACCACCAGCAGCACGGCCGGGAGCGCCAGCACCCACCAGCGCTCGCCGGCGTAGGCGCGGGTCTGCTGCGACCAGCCGATCGGCGACAGCCACGACAGCCAGCCGAGCCCGCTGTCGCTGCCACCGGTGTCGCCGGCGGCGCGCAGCAGGTAGGCCAGGCCCAGCACGCCGAGGCCGATGCCCCTGGCGCGCCCGGCGCCCTCGGCGAGCTGGGCGGTGACCGCGCCGACCGCGGCGAACACCACCCCGACGGCCGTCATCGACAGGCCGTAGGCGAGCGAGCCGGCGGCCGGCAGCCCAAGGCCGAGCATCCCGGCCGCCAGCAGCGCGCCGAGCAGCAGGTCGGCGGCGAAGGTGACCAGCAGGGCCGCGGCCAGCGGCGCGTTGCGGCCGACCACGGTGGCGCCGAGCAGCTCGCGCCGGCCGGCCTCCTCGTCGGTGCGGGTGTGCCGGATGACGGTGAACAGGCTCGCCAGGCCGACGATGACGAACACGATCCCGGACCGCCAGACGGTGATCGCGCCGAGGGTGGCGCCGAACACCGGCCCGAGCATGGCCAGCAGGCCCGGGGTGCTCACGACCGTGCCGTACAGGTCGCGCAGCTGCGCCGGGGTGGAGTAGAGCTGGTCGATGGCGGCCGCCTGGTAGACCGGCAGCAGGGCCAGCAGCAGCACCCACAGCGGCAGCAGCCAGCGGTCGCGCCGCAGGATCAGCCGCACCAGCCCGCGGGTGCCTTGCAGCGTGCTCATCGGGCCACCGCCTGCCCGTCGCCAGCGGGCTGCTGCTCGGCCTGGTAGTGGCGCAGGAACAGCTCCTCCAGGGTGGGCGGCTGGCTGGTGAGGCTGCGGACCCCGGCGGCGCTGAGGTGGCGCAGCACCTCGTCCAGCCTGGGGGTGTCCACCTGGCAGTGGACGCGGGTGCCCTCCACCTGCAGGTCGTGCACGCCCGCCAGCCCGGCCAGCCCGTCGGGCGGCCTGGCCAGCTCGGCGGTGATCGAGGTGCGGGTCAGGTGGCGCAGCTCGGCCAGGGTGCCGGCCTCCACCACCCGGCCGGCGCGGATGATGCTGACCCGGTCGCAGAGCGCCTCCACCTCGGCGAGGATGTGGCTGGACAGCAGCACGGTGCGCTGGCTCTCCAGCTCCTCGCGGATGACCTGGCGGAAGGTGGCCTCCATCAGCGGGTCCAGCCCGGAGGTCGGCTCGTCCAGCAGCAGCAGCTCCACGTCGCTGGCGAGCGCGGCGATGAGGGCGACCTTCTGCCGGTTGCCCTTGGAGTAGGTGCGCGCCTTCTTGCGCGGGTCAAGGTCGAACCGCTCCAGCAGGTCGGCCTTGCGCTTCTGGTCCAGGCCCCCGCGCAGCCGGCCGAGCAGGTCGATGACCTCCCCGCCGGTCAGCGACGGCCACAGGGTGACGTCGCCGGGGACGTAGGCCAGCCGCCGGTGCAGCCGGGTGGCGTCGGCCCAGGGGTCGCCGCCGAGCAGCTCGGCGGTGCCGGCGTCGGCGCGCAGCAGGCCCAGCAGCACGCGGATGGTGGTGGTCTTGCCGGCGCCGTTGGGGCCGAGGAACCCGTGCACCTCGGCGGTGCGCACCGACAGGTCGAGCCCGTCGAGGGCTCGGGTGGGGCCGAAGGTCTTGACCAGGCCCGATGTGGAGATGGCGGTAGCATCCATAGTGCTTCACAGGCTATACTTGCTTCACAAATCTGTAAAGTCTCACACTTGTTTGATCGTTCCGAACCTCGGAGGGGGACCCGCATGGTGGAGCCGGCGGACGGCGGGCGCGACGAGGAGGGCGTCCGGCATTTCATCGAGCGGTTCGGGCTGGACCTGGTGGAGGCCGGCATGCCGCGCATGCCCGCGCGGGTGTTCGCCGCGGTCCTCGTCTCCGAGCGCGGCCGGCTCACCGCGGCCGAGCTCGCCGACCAGCTCCAGGTCAGCCCCGCGGCCATCTCCGGCGCCGTGCGCTACCTGGTGCAGCTGCGGATGCTCGGGCGCGGGCGCGAGCCGGGGGAGCGCCGCGACCATTACCGGGTCTCCAGCGACATGTGGTACGAGGTGACCCTCCAGCGGGACCAGATGCTCGCCGGCTGGGAGCAGCACCTGCAGGACGGGATCAAGGCCGCCGGGCCGGACACGGCGGCGGGCGCCCGCCTGGAGGACTCCCGCCGTTACTTCGAGTTCCTCCGCGGCCAGATGCTGCTCATCATGGACAGGTGGCGCCAGGTCCGCTCGGAAGGGACGTCCGGCCCCGGGCGGTAGGCTACCGCCATGGACGACCTCGACCGCTACGCCGAGGCGGTCCGGCAGGCGCTGCCCGCCTTCTACCGGCCGCTGGAGGTGCTGGCCAGCGTGCCGAGCACCATGGGCAGGGGGGCGGAGCTGGCCGCGGCGGGCGCGCCGGAGGGGGCCACGGTGGTCGCCGACCAGCAGGCCGAGGGGCGCGGCCGGCTCGGCCGCGCGTGGCTGGCGCCGCCGGGCAGCTCGCTGCTGGTCACGGTGCTGCTGCGGCCGGCGATCACCCGGGAGGAGGCCTGGCTGGTGGTGGCGGCGGCCGGGGTGGCGCTGGCGGAGGCGGTCGACCTGCTCGCCCCCAGCCCGCTGGACGCCGGCCTGAAGTGGCCGAACGACCTGGAGCTGCGGGGCAGGAAGGCGGCCGGGCTGCTCGCCGAGGCCCACCTGAACGGCGCCAACCCCGACTGGGTGCTGCTCGGCATGGGCGTGAACGTCACCCAGGGGGCCGGGGACCTGCCGCCGGAGGTGGCCGGCCGGGCGACCAGCGTGACGCTGGCCGCCGGCACGCCGATCGACCGGGCGACGCTGCTCGGCGCCTGGGGCGAGCGGTTCCTGGCCGGCTACCGGCGGCTGGCCGGCGGCCAGCCCGGCGCGCTGCTGGCCGCCTACCGGCAGCGGCTGCTGACCATCGGCCGCCGCGTCCGCGCCGAACGGGTCGGCGCCGAGCCGGTGGTCGGCACCGCCGTCGACCTCACCGACGCCGGCGCCCTGGTCGTCCAGACCGACGGCGGTGCCCGGGTCCCGGTGCTGGCCGCCGACGTCCAGCACCTGCTGCCGGAGCCGCCCGGCACCGCGTGATCATGCCGCCGCGGCCACCGCCTCCCCGGCGGGAACCCAGGTGGCCAGGATCGCGCCCGTGCCCGTCACCTGGCTGTCGACCAGCCGCAGGGGCCGGCGCACGCCGTCGTCGGGGAACAGGCGCTTGCCGCCGCCCACCAGCAGCGGGTCGACCATCACCCGGAACTCGTCGACCAGCTCGTGCTCGACCAGCGTGCGGACCAGCCCGATGCTGCCGATCACCAGCAGGTCGCCGCCGTCCCCCCGCTTCAGGGCCGCCACCGCCTCCGCGACGTCGCCACGCAGCACCGTCGAGCTCTGCCAGCCGAGCGGGTCGCTGAGGGTGGTGGTCGCCACGTACTTCGGCCGCGTGTTCAGCGGCTCCGCGAGGGGCTGCTCCTCATCGGACGCGTTGGGCCAGTGGCCCGCGAAGCCCTCCCAGGTGCGGCGGCCGAGCAGGTAGCCGCCGGCCGCGGTCAGGTTGTCGACCGTCCACTTCATGGCGGCCTCGTCGAAGTACGGCAGGCTCCAGCCGCCGTGCCGGAAGCCGCCGCTGGTGTCCTCGCCGGGGTCGCCGGGCGCCTGCGCCACCCCGTCCACGGTCGTCCACGCCTGCACGATCACCTTGGGCATCCCGCCTCCTCCGGATCGACACCATCAGAGGATAGGTCCGGGGCGCGACCGGCAAACCTATCGGCCGACCCAGACCGGCAGGCTGACCCAGTAGAGGCGGGCGCCGTCGCTGGGGCGCAGCTCGAAGGCCTCGAGGGTCCAGCGCTGGGCCTGCGCCGGCGGGGTGAACTCCAGCGACCCGGAGAACGCCACCCGGCCGGCCGCGCACCCGGCCGAGCAGGCCGAGCCCTGGGCGACGACCCGGCCGCCCGCGTCGCGCAGCCGCAGGCTCACCGTGCCGCCGGCCACGCCGGCCTCGCCGCGGACGACCACCCGCCCGCCGGGGAGCAGCGCGCCGGGGGTCGGCTGGCTGAGCGCGATCGGGGCGAGCGGGAACCGCGGGTCGCGGACCAGCGGGCGGCCGTCGCCGCGGCCATCGACCGCCAGCAGCACCCGCGCGACCGCCGGGGACTGGGTGGCGGTGCGGACCAGCGCCTGCAGCGCCCAGCGCCGGTCGCCCGGCGGGGCGCGCAGCGCCTCCCTGGACAGGTCCACGGTGAGGGTCCCGCCGGCCAGCCGCGTGCCGCGCAGGCGCGTGCCCGCCGGGAACGGCGGCCGCGAGCCGGGGAACAGCGGCCGGCCGCGCAGCAGCTCGGTGACGGCGGCGGCCGGCACCGCCGCGGTCGCGGGCACCGGGTGCCACTCCGGCACCAGGTAGCGGCGGCCGCCGAGGGCGCGCAGGTAGTAGACGGCCACGGTGCGGGTGCCGCGGGTGGCGATCACCGGCGGCCGCGGGGCGGCGGCCGCCTGCCCGGTCGGGCCCTTGGGGACCATGGCGGCCTCGTCGCCGCCGGGCTGGGCGGTGCAGGCGGCGCCGAGCACCAGCAGCGCCACAGCGACGACGGTCCGCGATCGCATCGCCTCCGGCCCTTCCGGCCCTCCGGCCGCCCGGTCGAGTCCCGGGCCCGGCGGCCCGTCCGCGTCAACCATCGGCCGCCCCGGTTGCGAACCGGCAACGGTCCGGCCCCGATCGCGCACCGGGCCCCCCCCGGGGGCCACGCCTTGAGTGGCCGTTCATCGGAGTCTACGCATTCGTGAGCGTGGCACGAATGCGAGCCCGTTCCTGCTTCGCCGGGGCCGGTTGCGCCAGGCCGTCACCGGCCTGGCGAGCGCCGCCCCCTCCACAGGCGTTTACCGTCTCCGGGGAACTCCCGGCGACCCCTTCGGCAAGCCACGCCAGGTTCCGCGCGGCGTTCAGGTCCCGGTCGATGACCAGTCCGCACCCTTCGCACCGGAACACACGAGCGCCCAGCGGGAGGGTCGACTTGACCAGCCCGCAGCCGGAGCACCGCTTGGAGGAAGGATAGAACCGCGGGGCGACCCGCAGGGTCGACCCACACCATTGGCATTTGTATGCTAGCTGCCGGTGGAACTGCGCCCAGCCCTGGTCGGCGATTGCGCGGGCCAACCGCCGGTTGCGGACCATCCCCGCGACGTGGAGGTCCTCCACCACCAGCACCGACTTGGCTTTCGCCAGCGCCGTGGTGGCCTTGTGCAGCGCATCGGTGCGCTGGTTGCGGATACGCCGGTGTCGCCGAGCCAGCGCCAGCGCGGACTTGGCACGGTTGCGCGACCCACGCTGCTTGCGGCTAACCGCCCGGGCGCGGCGCCGCAACCTCTGCAGGCCCTTCTCCAGCGCCCGTGGGCTCTCGATCCTGGTGCCGTCGGAGCAGACCGCGAACGTATGGATGCCGCGGTCGATGCCCACCACCGGCCCCTCCACCGGGACCGGGTCAGGCCGCTCGACCTGCACGGTGAGCGAGCAGTACCAGCGGTCGGCTTCCCCTCGGCAGGTCGCCGACAGGATGCGCCCGCGGAACTTGCCGGTCGCCTCCTTGGTCGCCACCCGGCCGATCCTTGGCAGCACCACCACCCCGTCCTCGACGCGGATGGCGCCGGTCAGCCGGAACCGGGCAGGGCAGCGCCCGCGCTTCTTGACCCGGGGCAGTCCCACCCGCCGGCCAGCCTTCCTGCCCTGCCAGAAGTTGGCGTAGGCGCGGTCCAGGTCCCGCAGGGCCTCCTGCGGGCCGCACTTGGACACCTCGTACAACCAGGCATACCGAGGCGTCCGCTTGAGCCGGCACAGCAGCCGGTGCAGGTCCATGGCAGTTAGGGTCTGCCGGCGCCGCTGCCAGGCTTTCTGGCGCACGCTCAGGCCCCAGTTCCACGCCCAGCGGGCGGCGCCGGCGTGGTTGGCCAACGCCGCGCGCTGCGCAGCTGTGGGGGCAAGCTCGTAGCGGAACGCCTGGTGGACCAGCATGACCGGATCGTACCTGCTGGCTGGGACAGGCCCCTTGGTCCCTCCCGCCCAGGGTGCCTGGCACGGGCGCTTACCGTTGTGGCGATTCCAGCGAACAGCTCGCTACCCTCGCCGCCCGGCGCCCACACGCGGTCGAGGAGGTCTGGGGTGGCGTTCCCTGAGCGGCTGCTGGGCGAGGACGAGGAGCTCGTCTACGACCTGCGCCCCCACTGGTGGACGCTGGTCGGCCCGGGCCTGCTCGCCGCCCTGGTGGTGGCCGCCGCCACCGTCGCCGGGCTGCTGGTGCCGGCCGGCGACCTGCAGGGCCCCGCCCGGCTGCTGCTGGCCGCGATCGCGGTGGT
>DASQWY010000402.1:0-10490 GCA_035640005.1 Actinomycetes bacterium | reverse complement strand
CGAGCTGCAGGCGGATCGTGACGGTCAGCCGCGGGTCGCCGGACCCGAGCGCCAGCCCCTCCTGGAACAGGGCGATCGCCTCCGGCCAGTTGTCCTGGTGGTAGCGGACCTGCCCGAGCAGGCGCAGCGCGTCGCCGCGGGCCGGGTCGTCGGGGGCTGCGGCGATCGCCGCCTCCAGCAGCCCGTGGGCGCGCCCCCGGTCGCCGGCGTGGAGGTGGTACGCGGCGGCGGCCAGCGCGCGGCGGTGGGCCGCCGCCCGGTCGTCCGGCGGCGTGAGGTCGCGGGCCCGCTCGGTCAGCTCGGCCGCCGCCTCCGGGGCGCCCCGCGACCGTGCCGCGGCCGCCGCCCGTTCGAGCAGGTTGGCGACCTGCTCGTCCGGGCCGTCGGCGGCGAGCGCGAGATGGCGGGCTCGTTCCTCCAGGTCGGTGACGCGGGCGGCCAGCGCCTGGTGCGCCGCCCGCCGGCGTCCCGGCGGCGCGGCCGCGTACACCGCGGCGGCGAACGCGGGTGGGTGAAGCTCACGCTGCCGTCCTCGGCGGTGGCGACCAGCCGCTGCTCCTCGGCCTCGGCGAGCCGGTCGGCGTCGACCACCCCGGGGACCGGGCGCGACAAGGCCGCGACCAGCAGCAGCGCCTCGCGCGTCGCCGGAGCCAGGCGCCTGATCCTCGCGGCCACCAGCTGCTGCAGGTCGTCCGGGACGGGCAGGACGTGCCCTGCCGCCGGCAGGCCCTGCCGCAGCAGCGCGCCGGCGATCTCCAGCGCGTGCAGCGGGTTGCCGAGCGAGGCCCGGGCGACCCGCGCGAGCAGCGGCCGCGGCAGCCCCTGCCCGTGGCGCTCCACGATCAGCCGGTGCAGGCTGTCGGCGCCGAGCGGTCCAGCCGCAGCCGCACCGCGCGGTCCTCGTCCACCGACTGCTCGAAGGTCCGGGCTGGTGGCCCGGGCCGGCCCAGCAGTCGGAGGATGACGGCGCGATCCTCCTCCGCCGTCTGCTCGACGCTTCGGGGGCGGCCTTCCGGGCCCAGCCGCACCGATACCAGGAAGCCGACCGCCTCGGCGGAAAGCCGCCGCGCGGCGAACTCCAGTGCCCGTGCGGTCGGCGCGTCGAGGAAGTGCGCGTCGTCGACCGCGACCAGGACCGGCCGCTCGCGCGACAGTTCCCGCAGGACCGACAGCACCGCGGCCGGCACCGCCCGCCGGTCGGGCACCGGCTCCTCGGCCTCCGCCCCCAGCAGCGCGACCTCGAGCGCGCGGCGCTGCGGCGCCGGCAGGCGGTCGAGGCCGACTGGGGCGAGCAGGTCGGCGAGGCCCGCGAACGACAGCCCGGCCTCCGGCCCGGCCGGGCGGGCGGTGAGCACCAGATAGCCGCGCCGCGCGGCCTCCGCGGTCGCCGCCCGCCAGAGGGTCGTCCTGCCGATGCCCGACTCGCCCTCGATCGCCAGCGCCGCCAGGCCGTGCGGCACCCGGTCGAGGAACACGCCGACCGCCGCAAGCTCCTCGTCCCGCCCGGCGACCCCACCCACCATGAGCGAATGCTAGCCGCCCGGCCGGCCGGGATCGACGCGGAGGCGTAGGGAATTCCCCGATTCCTCCCCGCCGGGCCGCCGGGCGTGGCCCCCTTGACGGTGGGCCACACCGCCTGCTGAGCCGCGGCCCGGCTCAGCGCCAGTGGCTCATCGGGAGGCCGGGGATGGGGGAGCGGAAGGTGGGCAGCCGCGGCATCCCCAGCGACCCCACGTAGACGGTGCGCAAGTCCTCGCCGCCGAAGCACACGCTGGTCGGGAACTGCAGCCGGGCGCCGGCCGCGGCCGCCATGTCCTGCGGCTCGCCCGTGCCCGCCGCCAGCTTGGTCGCGAACGTGGCCAGTGCCTCCTCCCGCGGGTCCTCCACGACCACGTGCCAGTCGCCGTCCGGGGTGAGCACCCCGAGGCCGTTGCGGACCACCGTGGTCACCCACAGGTCGCCGTCGGCGTCGAAGGTGAACCCGTCGACGAAGCCGCCGGGGCCGAGCCCGTCGGGGCCGAACACCTCGCGCTCACCCAGCGATCCGTCGGGCCGCACCGGGAAGCGCAGGATGCGGGCCTTCATCGTCTCGGCGACGTACAGGAACCGCTCGTCCGGGTCCAGCCGGGCCTCGTTGGTGGCGTAGATGCCGTCGGCGACGATGCGGGCGCCGCGCTCGTCGACCAGCACGATGAACCCGTCCGGCCGGGGGTGGGCGACCGCCGGCCACCAGTGGTCCTCGCGCGTCAGGCAGGTGACCCACAGCCGCCCCCGCCGGTCGTAGAACACGAAGTTGGCGCTGGTCGTGCGTTGACCCTCGACCTGCTCGAGCACGGTGGAGACCTGCCCGTCGCGGGTCATGCGCTGCACCAGCCCCAGGCCGATGTTGGCGGTCACCAGGTTGCCGTCGGGGTCGATGGCCAGGCCGTTGGGCTCGCCGCCCCAACCGCCGAGGAACGCCTGCCCGCCGTCGGGATCGATGCGGGTCACCCCGCCGCGGCCGTCGGACGCCCACAGCGTCCCGTCCGGCTCCGCCACCACCGACTCGGGACGTACCAGGTCGTGGCCCGTCCACCCCAGCTCGTCGACGTCGAGGGTGAAGTTCCTGATCGCCTCGCCGGCCATGGCCGCCCTCCTTGCTCCCCCCGCCCTCCTGGGCACCCGACGCACCCGATGATCAGGCCGCGGCGCACCAATTGGTAACTGCCCGTTCAATTCCTGGTCTGGTTCAATGCGAGCAGGAGTCGGTGGCCGGGAGGCGACGTGAGCGAGGAAGGTCAGGGCAGCGCGGCCCGGGCAGGCCGGCCCCGCCGCTCCGGGCAGCCGTCCTACGGCTGGGCCAGGACCCCGCCCGCCCGGCTGGTCCGCAGCGCCGTCCAGTACGGCGCGCTGGTCCCCATCCTCCGTTTCATCTCGCCGTTCACCGTGATCGGCAAGCGCAACCTCGCCAAGCTCCACGGCCCGGCCGTGTTCGTCGCCAACCACCAGAGCCACTTCGACGCGCCCGTGTGCCTGGCCGCGCTCGGCGGGCGCATCCGCCGCCGGCTGGTGGTGGCCGCCGCCGCCGACTACTTCTACAGCACCAGGCTGCGCGGGACCGCCGCCTCGCTGGCGCTCGGCACGGTGCCGTTCGTCCGCCAGGGCGGCTCCAGCCGGGACTCGCTGCAGCTGCTCAAGGACCTGGTCGGCAAGGGCTGGTCGGTGCTGATCTTCCCGGCCGGCACCCGCGGCAAGGGGGCGAGCGGCTTCAGGAAGGGCTTCGCCTACATCGCCATCGACGCGCAGGTCCCGGTGGTCCCGATGTACCTGCACGGCCTCGAGCAGGTCATGCCCAAGGGCTCGTTCCTGCCGCTGCCCGGCGGGGTGATGGTCGGCATCGGCCCGCCGATCCCGCCCGGCGACGACTACAACGGGCTGGTCCGCAAGGCGGAGGCCGGCGTGGCCGAGGCCCAGGCGGTCGTCAAGCGCTGGGAACAGGCGTAGGCGGCTCCGTGCCCCACAACCCCTTCGCCAACGACCTCTTCCTGCCCGTGTTGCTGCGGGTGCTGCTGCTGCTGGTGATCGGCCTGGCCGCGGTGCTGGTCGCGCAGCGCCGCTCGGTGCGGGTGTGGCGGCGCTCCACCCTGTTCCTGCGCGCGCGGGTCTGGTTCGTGATCGGCCCGCTGTTCGTGCTGGCGGTGTTCATCGGCGGCTTCGTCGGCTTCCTGCTGGCCAGCTACGTGGTCGTGCAGGGCCTGGCCGAGTTCGTCCGCATCGCCGGGATCGAACGGCGCTACGCCTACCTGCTGGTCCTCTGGGGGCAGCTCGGCCTGGTGGTCGCCGCCGTCTTCCGCGAGTTCTTCCTGGTCCTGCCGTTCCTGTTCCTCATCCTGCTGACCCTTGTGCCGATCCTGTCCGGCCGGGTCCAGGACGCCCACCGCCAGGTCGCCGACACCCTGTTCGGCTACGTCTTCGTCGGCCTGCCCATGGCCTACATCGTGCTGGTGAAGTCGGCCGAGCCGTGGGGCCTCAACTTCCTGATCCTGGTGACCGTGTCGGTGGCCACCTCCGACATCGCCGCCTACTCGGTCGGGCGGGCGCTGCGCGGCCCCAAGCTGGTGCCCAGCATCGACCCCACCAAGACCTGGGGCGGGGTGCTCGGCAACCTGGTCGGCGCCGTGGTCGGGGTGGGGCTGCTGTGGGTGGCGGTGCCGAAGGAGTGGTCGCTGCTGAACGTGGCCGCGCTGGTGGTGGTGCTCACCTTCGGCTGCGTCTGGGGCGACCTCACCGAGAGCTTCATCCGCCAGGCGTTCAAGACCGAGGCGACCAGCACGTTCCTGCCCGGCTACGGCGGCGTGCTGGACCGCATCGACTCGCTGCTGATGGCCTTCCCGCTCTGCTACTACGCGCTGCTGCTGACCGACAAGCTGGGCAGGTGAGGCTGCTCACCGTCGGGCACGGGACGGCGAGCGCGGCGGAGCTCGCCGAGCTGCTGACCGGTGCCGGGGTCGCCCGGGTGGTCGACGTCCGCACCGCGCCGGGCAGCCGCCGCCACCCGCAGTTCGGCCGGGCGGCCATGGCCGGGTGGCTGCCGGCCGCCGGGGTCGCCTACCGCTGGGAGCCGGACCTGGGCGGCTGGCGCAAGCCCGACCCGGCCTCGGTCAACACCGCCCTGCGCCACCCCGCCTTCCGCGGCTACGCCGACTACATGCGCACCCCGCCGTTCTGGGCCGCCCTGGACCGGCTGCTGGCCGAGGCGGACGCGGCGCCGACGGCGGTGCTGTGCTCGGAGACGCTGTGGTGGCGCTGCCACCGCCGCCTGCTGGCGGACGCGGCCGTGCTGGTCCGCGGGGCCGAGGTCCAGCACCTCGACCACCGTGGCGGGCTGGCGCCCCACCGGCCGACCGGGGGCGCCCGCCGCGACGGCGACCTGCTGGTCTACGACCTCGGCGAGACGCCCCCGCTGCCAGGCCGGTAGGGTGGACGCGTGCGAACCAGCGAGCTTCAGGTCGACACCCGCGGGCGGCACGTGCTCGACGTGACCGACCGGGTGGCCGCCTTCGCCGCGGACGGCGGCGACGGGCTGCTGCAAGTGTTCGTGCCGCACGCCACCGCCGGCCTGGCGGTGATGGAGACCGGCTCCGGCTCCGAGGAGGACCTGGAGCAGGTGCTGGACCGGCTGCTGCCCCGCGACGACCGCTGGACGCACCGGCACGGCAGCCGCGGCCACGGCGCCGACCACCTGCTGCCGGTGTTCGCCGGCCCCTCCCTGTCCGTGCCCGTCCAGGACGGCCGGCTGCTGCTCGGCACCTGGCAGCGGATCTGCCTGGTCGACCTGAACGACGACAACCCGCGCCGGCGCGTGCGCCTGTCGTTCCTGGCCGGGTAGACGCCGAGGATGGGCGGCCAGCGGGCGCCGGCGGCGGCCGGGACGCGCCAGCGGGACGAGATGCCGGCGCCGCTGCGCCGGGACGTCCGCGTGCTCGGCGGCATCCTCGGCAGGGTGCTGGAGGAGGACGGCGGGCCGGGGCTGCTCGCCGACGTCGAGCGGCTGCGCCGCGCCACCATCGCGCTGCGCAGCGGCGGCGGCGACCGGCAGGCGGCGGTGCAGGCGGTGGTCGACCTGGTCGCCGGCTTCGACCTGGACCGCGCCGAGGCGGTCGCCCGCGCCTTCACCGTCTACTTCCAGCTGGTCAACCTGGCGGAGGAGCACCACCGGGCCCGCACCCTGCGGGAGCGCAGCCGCGGCGGGGACGCGCCGGTGCGGGAGTCGCTGGCCGCCGCCGTCGCCGAGGTGCGCGCCACCGCCGGGGAGGCCGGGCTGCGGGCGCTGCTGGAGCGGCTGGAGGTCGCCCCGGTGCTCACCGCCCACCCGACCGAGGCCAGGCGCCGGGCCGTGGTCGACGCGCTCGGCCGGATCAGCGAGCAGGTCGAGCGGCTCGACGACCCGCGCCTGTCCGCCTCCCAGGAGGCGGAGGTCCGCCGCCGCCTGGCCGAGGAGGTCACCGCCCTGTGGCGCACCGCCCAGCTGCGCCGGGAGCGGCCGACCCCGCTGGACGAGGTGCGCGCGGTCATGGCCGTGTTCGACCAGACCCTGTTCCGCCTCACCCCGGCGCTGTACCGGGAGCTGGACCTCGCCCTGCAGGGCGAGGCGGCGGGCACCGGCCCGCCCGGGTTCCGGCCGTTCCTGCGCTGGGGCAGCTGGGTCGGCGGCGACCGCGACGGCAACCCGGCGGTGACCGCGGAGGTGACCACCGCCGCCCTGGAGGTACAGGCCGACCACGTGCTGCGCGGCTTGGAGACGGCGGTCGGCCGGGTCGGCCGGGCGCTGACCTGCTCGGCCGCGACCACCCCGCCGTCGGCCGCGCTGGCCGCCTCGCTGGCCGCCGACGAGGCGGCCTTCCCGGAGGTGGCGGCGGCCCTGCGCCGCCGCGCCCCCGACGAGCCGCACCGGCGCAAGCTGGCGCTGGTCGCCGAGCGGCTGCGGGCGACCCGCCAGGGCTCGAACGGCGGCTACCCCGACGCCGCCGCGTGCGAGGCCGACCTGCGGCTGCTGCAGGCGTCGCTGGCGGCGGCCGGCGCCGCCCGGCTGGCCTACGGCGAGCTGCAAGGCCTGGTCTGGCAGGTGGCGACGTTCGGCTTCCACCTGGCGTCGCTGGAGGTCCGCCAGCACGCCGGCGTCCACGCCGCCGCCATCGCGGAGCTGGCGCCCGACGCCGCCGGCGACCCGGCCGCGCTGGACCGGCTGGCGACCGGCGGCTGGCCGGCCGGGGTGGCGCCGCGGTCGCCGGTGGCCGCCGAGGCGCTGTCCACCCTGCGGGCCATGGCCGCGCTGCAGGCCCGCTACGGCGGCGACGCCTGCCGGCGCTACGTGGTCAGCTTCAGCCGCTCGGCCGCCGACCTCGCCGCCGTCCGGGCGCTGGCCCGGCTGGCGGTGCCGGACGGGTCGCTGGCCGTGGACGTGGTGCCGCTGTTCGAGACCCGCGCGGACCTGGCCGCCGCCCGCGGCGTGCTCGACGGCTTCCTCGCCCTGCCGGGCGTGGCCGCCTGGCTGGACGGGCGCGGCCGGCGCCTGGAGGTCATGCTCGGCTACTCCGATTCGGCCAAGGACGCCGGCTACCTGGCCGCCAACGTCGCCCTCTACCGCGCGCAGGGCGAGCTGGCCGCCTGGGCGGGGGAGCGCGGGATCGACCTGCAGCTGTTCCACGGCCGCGGCGGCGCCCTCGGCCGCGGCGGCGGGCCGGCCAGCCGGGCCATCCGCGGCCAGGCGCCCGGCTCGGTCGCCGGCCGCTTCAAGGTCACCGAGCAGGGCGAGGTGGTGTTCGCCCGCTACGGCAACCCGGCGATCGGCCGCCGCCACCTCGAGCAGGTGGCCGGCGCGGTGCTGGTCGCCTCGACCCCTGCCCGCCAGCGGGAGCTGGCCGCCGCCGAGGCCCGCTTCCTGCCGGCGGCCGAGCGGATGGCGGCCGCCTCCGAGGCCGCCTGGCGGGACCTGGTCGAGCGGGAGGGCTTCGCCGAGTTCTTCGCCCGCACCAGCCCCCTGGAGGAGCTCGGCCTGCTGCCGCTCGGGTCGCGGCCGGCCCGCCGCGGCGGCAGCGGCGACCTGGCCTCGCTGCGGGCGATCCCGTGGGTGTTCGCCTGGACGCAGAACCGCTGCAACCTGCCGGGCTGGTACGGGCTCGGGACCGGGCTGGCGGTGCTGGCCGACGAGCCGGGCGGGCTCGACCGCCTGCGGGCCATGCAGGCCGGCTGGCCGTTCTTCGCCTCGCTGCTGGAGAACGCCGAGATGAGCCTTGCCAAGGCCGACCCGCTGATCGCCGGCCGCTACCTGGACCTCGGCGGCCGGCCCGACCTGGTCGCCGCCATCCGCGAGGAGTACCGGCGCACCCGCGCGCTGGTGCTGCGGGTGAACGGGAGTTCGCGGCTGCTGCAGCGCCGGCCAGTGCTGCGCCAGGCCGTCGACCTGCGCAACCCGTACGTGGACGCCCTCTCGTTCCTGCAGGTGCGCTTCCTGGCCGAGCTGCGCGACGGGATCGCCGGCGACGCCGAGCGGGCGCGGGTGCGCGACCTGGTCCTGCTCACCGTCAACGGGGTCGCCGCCGGCCTGCAGAACACCGGCTAAAGACGAGGGAAGGAGCCGCCGTGCGACCGCCGGACCCGGAGCGGACGCTGACCGTCCGGCAGGCCATGCCGTTCGCCGCCGCGTGCGAGATCGAGGCGCTGGCCAGCGACCCGCCGCAGGTGCGGCTGCGGCTGGCCTGGCGGCCCGAGCTGTGCACCAGCGGCGGGGTGCTGCACGGCGGGGCGCTGATGACCCTGGCCGACGCGGCCGGCGGGACCTGCGCGTTCCTGAACCTGCCGGAAGGGGCGGCCGGCACCACCACGATCGAGTCCAAGACCAACTTCCTGCGGGCCGTCCGCGAGGGCGTGGTGGAGGCGGTGGCGTCGCCGCTGCACGTCGGCCGGTCGGTGATCGTGGTCGAGACCGACCTGCTCGACGAGCGGGACCGCCGGGTGGCCCGGACGACCCAGACACAGGCCGTGCTCTGGCCTGAAGGTGGCCGCAGCGCCTGAACATCTCGATTTGGTCACGGTTGCCGGAGTGCGGGACGCGCCCACGGAGAGCGACTTAGCATGCGCGGCGCGTCACCGGCCAACCGTCCGCTTCCCCGTCCAAAGGACCAGGACATGTCCAGTATCGTGCCGTTCGTCGCGCCATCGCTCGCACCCGAGCAGGACCGCCGCCAGGCCGCCGCCCGTCCGCGCACCGGCAGGCACGAGCCGCTCCGCTCGACCACCACCCGGATCGCCGCCCGCGGCGCCGCCTTCGGCGCCACCGTGGCCGCGGGCACGGCCGGCGCCGCCTGGTGGGCCCGCCACGACCCGGCGCTGAGCCTGCTGGCCGGCGCGCAGCTCGGGTCGGTCGCGGCCGCCATGGCCTTCGCCGGCGCCTGGGCCGAGCGCCGTCGCATGACCCGGGTCGCCGGCCGCATCTCCGACCTGGCCGTCCGCCTGGCCGCCGAGGAGCCGTTCGACCAGGAGGCCGTGCCGCGGCTGCTGGCGGTCCAGGGCGGTCACGCCCCCGAGCTGGCCGCCGCCACCCGCCGCCTGCTGGCGCGCGGCGGCGACCGCCGCGCCCTGCGCCTCCTCGGCCGGGTCGCCCTCATCCGCACGCTGCTCTGACGATCTCTCGGAGGCGACGCACCCCGCGGCGGAGCCCGGAGGCCCGGCGCGCTCGCCCGATCGGCTAGCCTTTGGCCGCCATGCCGGCGCGACCGAGGGTGCTCGTGACCCGCCGCCTGCCAGCCCCGGTGCTGGAGCGGCTGGCGGCAGCGTGCGAGCTGGAGGTCTGGTCGGGCGAGGGCGTCATGTCCCGGGAAGAGCTGCTGGCCCGGGTGGCCGGGCGGGCGGGGCTGCTGACCCTGCTCACCGACCGGGTCGACGCCGAGCTGCTGGACGCCGCCGGCCCCGGGCTGCGGGTGGTCGCCAACTACGCGGTCGGCTTCGACAACCTCGACCTGGACGCCTGCACCGCGCGCGGGGTGCTGGCCACCAACACCCCCGACGTGCTCACCGAGGCCACCGCCGACCTGGCCTGGGCGCTGCTGCTGGCCGCGGCCCGGCGGGTGGCCGAGGGCGACCGCTTCCTGCGGACCGGGTGGCCCTGGGTGTGGGGGCCGGAGCTGCTGCTCGGCACCGAGGTGCACGGCAAGACCCTGGGCGTGGTCGGCTTCGGCCGCATCGGCCGGGCGGTCGCCCGCCGCGCGCCCGGGTTCGGCATGCCGGTCCTCTACACCGGCGCCCACCGGCTCCCGGCCGCCGAGGAGGCGGCCCTCGGGGTCGGCTGGCGCGACCTGGACGGCCTGCTCGCCGAGGCCGACTTCGTCAGCCTGCACGCGGCCCTCACCCCGGCGACCAGGCACCTGATCGGCGCCGAGCAGCTACGGCGCATGAAGCCGACCGCGGTGCTGGTCAACACCGCCCGCGGGCCGCTGGTCGACGAGGCCGCGCTGGCCGCCGCCCTGCGCGACGGGCAGCTGGCCGCCGCCGGGCTGGACGTGTTCGAGCGCGAGCCCGAGGTTCACCCCGACCTGCTCGGCCTCGACAACGTCACCCTGGTTCCCCACCTCGGCAGCGCCACCGTGGAGACCCGCGTGGCCATGGGCATGGTGGCCGCCGGCAACCTGCTGGCCGCGCTCGCCGGCGAGCGGCCCCCGAACCTGCTCAACCCGGAGGCCCTGGGGGCTCGGCCCTGAGGTGCTCCTGGCGGCCGACCTGGTAGGCCTCGGCGAGCCAGGCGGCGACCTCCTCGTCGGCCTCGTCCGGGCCGGCCAGCCGGAACTGGTGGAGGTGGTTGCGGGGGGAGAACGTCTCGATCCGGGTGAAGCGCGGGTGCTCCAGCCGCCTGGCCAGCACCACGTGCCCGTCGATCCAGCGGCGGCGCAGGGTGAAGGCGGCGAAGCTCATGCGGACCTGGAAGGCGATGCGGGTCTTCTCCGGCACCACCAGCA
>DASQWY010000401.1:0-6393 GCA_035640005.1 Actinomycetes bacterium | reverse complement strand
CAGTGCGGCCACAAGCCAGCCCACCAGCAGCCAGGGGCCAGCGGTCCTCATGGCCGCCGCTGGCCGTGCCGGGCACGGACCCTCCAGTCCAGCGCGAGCCCGCGCAGCGACTGCCCCGCCAGGATGCGACGGGCGCCCTGGCGGATCGGCTCGCGTTCGGCCGGGATGATCGGCGTCAGCGCGCCGCGCTCCCGCCAGAACCGGTCGGGCGCTCGGTGGCGGTGGGCGGCCAGGGTGCGCCGGATCGCGCACCACTCCCACACCAGCGTAAACGCCAACGCACCGATGACCGCCAGGCCCGCCAGCACACCGACGACATAGGCGAAGACCACATCAAGGCTCATGCTCGTTCTCCTCTCGTACCAGCCCACGTCTCGTGAAGGGGAGCGACCCGGCGCCGGCCGCCGTGCCGACCCGGGCCGCTCCCGGCCCTTGCGTCTTCCCCGCGCTCGAAGGCGCCATCCGCAAGGACCACACCGGGCGGGCTAGGCGCTGGCCGCCTCGGCGCCGGCCCCTTCGAGCACGCCCCGGTCGTTGCACATCTCCAGCTCGGCGGTCTGCCAGGCTGGGGCCACCTTGTTCTTGACCACCAGCACCCGCACGCGGCTGCCGACGATCTGGCCGTCGTCCTTGAGATGCCCCAGCGGATGCAAGTCCAGCCGCACCGAGGCGTAGTACCCGAGCGCCCGACCCCCAGCGGTGTAGACCGGCGTGCCGGGGGCGCCGGCCCGCTGGCGCAGCTGGTTGGTCACCAGCATCGCGGTGCGCGTGCGGGCGATCGGGCCGCAGAGCCTGCGGAGCCCCTGGCTGAGCAGGTTGGCCTGCACGCCGGCGTGGCGTTCGCCCATCTCCCCCTCGAGTTCGACGCGGGGGATCAGGGCGGCGATGGAGTCGACCACCAGGACGTCCAGCGACCCGGAGCTGATCAGCAGGTCGGCGACCTGGAGGGCCTGCTCGCCGTGTTCGGGCCGGCAGACCACCAGCCGCTCCAGGTCGATGCCCACGGTGGTGGCCCAGGCGAGGTCCAGGGCGTGCTCGGTGTCGATGAAGCAGGCGGTCCCGCCGGCCTGCTGGGCCTGGGCGATGACGGACAGGGTCAGGGTGGTCTTGCCGGCGCCCTCGGGGCCGTAGACCTCGGTGATGCGGCCCCTGGGCACCCCGCCGACCCCGAGGGCGGCGTCGAGGGTGGGGCTGCCGGTGGGGATGGCTGCTGGGGGCGGCTGGGTGGCGGGGTCGGGGTGGAAGGCGACGCCGGCGCCCACGCGGCGGTCGACCTCGGCCAGCGCGGCATGGAGGTCGTGGGCGGCGACTGCCCCGGGTGGTGGGGCCAGCCGGACGGCTGCGGTCGGCATGATGGTTGGACTCCTTGCGGACGGCGAGGACTCGGTGGCCTCGCAGACGACGGGGTGGGTCGGGACGGCGGGCCGGTTGCTCTTGCCCTCGCCGTGGGGTCTGCTGCCCTGGGCGCGGCCGTCCCGACCCGCGGGTCAGGACATCACCCCCTTCCTACGGGTGCGCCCGGCCCGACGACCAGGCGTGGCGTCGGTCAGGCCGGGAAGGGCGGGCTGGTGGGGGCCGAAGCGGGCCACCACCACCGTGCCCCGCGCCATGCACACCTGGGTGGTGTGGGCGGCGCAGTAGTCGCGGCGGCTGCCCGCCAGCAGGTTCGGCAGCTCAAACGCGACTGTCGCCCCCGCCGGCTGTGGGCAGTCATGCCAGGTGCACGGGCGCGTGCGGGCGGTCACGATCCCGCACCGGCCCGCTGGCCATCTTCATGCCGCTGGAGACGGTGCTGCTGCTCTCGTTCGGCCAGCACCTGCGCAGCAGCCACCCCACGGACCAGGACCTCGCGGGCTTGGGCGATCCAGGCGGCCCTGGCGTGCTCGGTGTTGTCGATCACCCGCAGCTTGGCATCCAGCTGGGCAAGCCGCGCCTGCGACCGCTCCCGCTGCCGACGGCAGTCGGCCAGCCGGCCGGTCAGCTCCGCGGCCCGCCGGCGGCGCCACCACCGCCCGACCAGCCCGAGGCGACCCAGCTGGGTGCCGAGCTGGGCTTCGGTCCTCACAAGGTGGGCGTGGCTGCGGAGCTCGCCGCGCTGCTCCTCCTCCACCCGCCACCGCAGGTGCACAAGCGACGGCGGGCAGTCGTCCACCAGGCTGCCGGCGGCTTCCCGCCACACCCCAAGGCCGTGATCGTCCACCTGACGGGCCAGCGCCAGCAGCTCGCCGTCGGGGTGCAGGCGAGTGGCCACGTCCTGGAGGAATCGGTCGCCGCGCTCCAGCAGCGCCAGGGAGTCGGCCTGGATGTCCAGCTCGGCGTCGGTGATCTGGACGCCGTCACGCCGGTGCAGCTCGGCCAGCGTGGCGTGGACCTCGGCCAGGTGGCGAGCCTGCTCGTGCAGCACCACGGCTTCCAGTTCACGGGCGGCGGCCTGGAGCTGGTCGGTGTCGTCGACCCGCACGGCGGGCGGGCCGTGCGGGTAGGATCGGGGTTGGTCGACGATGGTTGTGCCCCAACGCATCGTTGGCCTCCTTGCTGCGGCAAGGGCCGGCCGGGCGGGATGGGACTCGTGGGCTCAAACACGGCGGCTCCCCCCGCCAGGCCGGACCCGCAATGCTCCTGGTCGGGCCTGAGACCGGGATTGCTAGTGGCGTGCCTCCGGACCGATCACCCCCTCCCGCGGTCGCCTGACGCCACCGCCGGCATGGGATCGACATCCACCTCGGCGAGCGCATAGCCACTGAACAGGCTTGGATCGTTCTCGGTCATGCGCAGTCACCCCTTCGGGCAGATCTGGGATGTATCGCGGTGACTGCCGTACATGCGATTGCCCGGCAGCTTCCCCACCTCCGCGCCGAGAGGCGGCGACTCTCTGTTGCGAGGGCGAAAGCCACGCTGCCTCCTCGACGACATCCGAGGGATGGTCCCGATCCCAACGTATCGGAATCGAATGTCATCATGAGTGTACTCAGATGTACTAGTCAAGGTCGAACGGCGGGATTGTGCGCCTTCTCAAGCACGCGATGCCTGGAGAGCTGGTTGTTCGGGTGGCCCAGGCAGCTCAGATGTGGAGCTGCCGCAGGTCTGCCATGACGCTGGCCAGTAGCCGGCGACTATCCTCCCCTGAAGTTGCCTGGCTGCGGAGCCGCTCGAAGACATCAAGGTAGAGCGCCACGTCATCCGGATCACTGACGCGCAGCTCCTGGGTAAGCGTCTCGACGTACACCAGCGTGTCGCCATCATCGTCCGCATCAGCCACGTCGTCATCAGCAAGGTGGATGCGGCTGAAGATCACAAACCCGTGACCGTGCCAGGTCGGGACGGTGGTCTGCGGCAGGATCGCAAGGTCAACATTCGGCAGCGTCGACACGGCAACAAGGCGGTCGAGCTGGGCGAGATGCGGCCCTATCGCGCCGAGCCGCCAGCCCAGCACCCCTTCGGCAAGCAGGAACTCGAACCGTTTCGTCTCGTCATAGAGGATCGCCTGGCGCTCAAGCCGCGCGGCGACCGCCGCGCCGACATCGTCACGGTCGGGGCGGACGGAGGTCATCACCTGCTTGGCGTAGTCGGCGGTCTGGAGCAGCCCCGGAATGAAGACCAGCTCGAATTCGCGGATCAGCCCAGCAGCACGCTCCAGTTCGCCGAACCGGCGCTGATGGGCATGGCTCCCACCACGGAGGATCGCCCGGCGGGCGATCAGGTCGGTGAGGGAACGTTCGGCGAGATCGACAAGCTCCTCGACACGATCACCCGTGAGGCCGACCGCCTTTGCCCAGGCGCGGACATCCGGGATTGACGCGCTGCGATGTCCGTTCTCGATCTTGGAGACTTTCGACTGGCTGACCCCGATCGCGGCGGCGACCTGGTGGGTGGACAGCCCTGCGTTCAAACGAAGTCGCCGCAGCTCGGCGGCGAGGCGGCGCCGAGCCGCAAGCAGATCAGGGTCAGCCATCGGGACCGGTCATGGAGGATGTCAGCTCTGTGGCGGCGGCGGTTGGTAATCGCGGAGGCGGACGGCGTGCACAAGGGCGAGATCCCGCTGTTCGCGGCAGCGGTCGAGATCCTCGGGCGCCACGCGCTCGTAGCCGAGGAGCCGGCCGCGCTCGTCGTAGCGGAACCAGACGCCGGCCTCGTCGTCGACGAGCACGAGGTCCTCAGTCAGATCGGCAAGGCCGGGATGGGCTGCCCGCTCGGCGATCCACACCTGCTCGCCCCCCTGCTCGTTCTCGGCGTAGGCCGCAAGCTCGTAGCGGAGGTACGGGGTGAGGGGCTGGTCGACGACGTGGACGCGCGACCATGCCACGCGCTTGGTCCGCTCCTGCATCCGCCGGATGAACGCCACTCTGTCGGGGCTGGGCGGCGGCAGGCGACCCTCGGCGGCGAACGCTCGCTGCCGCTCAATGTCCTCGCCGACCTCGTAGACCGGCAGCGTCTCCAGGCGAAACACCGAGCACTTCGCGCCCTCGAACAGTTGGCGGAGGTCGTCGAGAGCCATCGCCGCGGAGGCGGAGGCTCGTGAGGTCATGACGCTTGCCCACCCTCAGCGAGTCGGCGGGCGGCTTCGATGAGCAGCTCGCGTGGGATCTCAACGAAGGCCTCTCCGGCGGGGATCACGGCCCCGGAGGGCAGCTCACCAGGCTTCAGCAGCCGGCCCTGCACGGCGAGGCCACCCCGATCCATCCTGTACACACCGGGACAGCCATACTCGCCCGTACAGTCAGCACCCACCACCACCGGCTCCAGTCGAACCACTCGCGGGACCTGCATTGCGACCTCCTTGGGTCCGGTTGAGTCCACCCGATGCCGTCATAGTCGTGGTCTCGGACCGGCAGGTCAAGAAGTTCGCTTCTACAGGTTGAGGCGAATGTAGCCATCACCGAGGACCGCGCCGGACATGAGGATCGAGCCGTTGCCGATCTCGCACAGGTTGCCGATGCGGGCGCCGATCACCTGGCAGCGGTGCCTGAAGACGGTGCGCTTGCCGATCACGACGCGGATGGTCGCTCGTGCCGACGACGCTGAGTTCTCCAGCACCGCCGAGTGGATGCCGATCGACACCGCCTCCCGGTGGGGAGCGGACCACCGTCCCCTGGGCCAGGACCGTGCCGGCCCGATCCAGGCCGGCCCGAGCAGCACCGCCGAGTCGGCGATCACGGGGGCCGGTACGTCCGGACACGCATGATTGAAACTCAACGGGCACCTCCAGCGCCGCGGTTGCGGATCTGAGAATCCCGACCGATCGCGGCCCTCGATGAGGCTACCCGGCCCACACGCCGACGCGCTTGAACTCTAGCGGGACCTCCACCAGGATCAACTCGCTCGGGGCGGTGGCGTGGATGGTGAGCGACTCCTGGTCGGTCACCTTGGCGGCGTCGCCGGTGCTGGCCGGCTCGTCGTCGAAGTTGGCCTGGCCGTCGATCAGGTAGGCGTAGACACCGTGGCCCGGCTGGATCCGGTGGGTGACCTCGGTGCGCGGGTTGAGGCGGGCAATGTAGACGCTGGCGTCCTGGTGGACCTTGACCATGTGCTGCCCGCCCTGAGGACCGACGACCTTGAGGAGGTTGTCGGTCCGGTCCTGCCTGGTGAAGACCTGCTGCTCCACCTCGGGCGGCAAGCCGGCCGCATTGGGCAGGATCCAGATCTGGATGAAGCGCATCGGCTCGTCGGCCGAGGCGTTCTGCTCGGAGTGGTAGGCCCCGGAGCCCAGGGTCATCCGCTGCACCGAGCCGGCGGGCAGCGGCCCCGGCGGCCCGCCGACCGAGTCCTCGTGCCGGAAGGTGCCCTCCACCACGTAGGTGATGCCCTCGACGTCCTGGTGCGGGTGCAGCGGCCAGACCGCACCCGGCTGCAGCCGGTCGTCGTTGAACACCCGCAAGGCGCCGAAGCCGTCGTTGGCCGGGTCGCGGTAGTGGTCGAACGAGAAGTGCCAGCGGGCCTGAAACCAGCCACCGTCGGTCGCGTAGATCTCCTTGTCCCGCCGGACGTCCACCGTCATGTCAGCCGTCCTCTCTTCGCCCATCATCCGAGAGCTTCGCAGCCGTGCCGGGCTGGCGTCCTGGCCGCTGGGTGGGATCGGTCGGTCTGGAACTGCGCTTGCGCCGTGTCGAAGGCCAGGCGTGCCACCGGCCTCTGACCCGCCACTAACCTTGTCACATGGCTAGGGTGTGTAAACGCGTTCATGCAGCTCGTGGGTATGCGCGGAGCAGACCGCCAACTACATAACCAGCAACTCACACCTTGACCCTCTCAAGTTATGTGGAGTGCTGTCCGTTGTTCGCAGCACGCAGGGTTATGGCCCTTGCTCTTGAGGACCAATCATTAGCCTTGGAGTGCGTTGGCGGTGGCCTGGCGGACGAGGGCCGAGGGGTGGCCGAGTAGCGCAGCGACGAGCTC
>DASQWY010000400.1:0-10946 GCA_035640005.1 Actinomycetes bacterium | reverse complement strand
GAAGCGAGCCTCGATGGCCGCCGCGATCTGCTACGGCTCCCGCGGCGGCGGCGCGCAGGTGGCCTTCCACCATCAGATCGGCGCCTACGACACCGACACGCTGATCAGCGCGCTTGAAGGGCTGCGCCGCTTCCTCGGCGGGCAGAAGGCGACGTTGCTGTGGGACGGGCTGCCCGCCCACCGCCGCCACGCCATGCGTGCCTGGCTTGGGCGGCAGCGGTCCTGGCTGGTGGTGGAGCCACTGCCCGCCTACGCCCCCGAGCTGAACCCGGTCGAGCCGCTGTGGTCCACCTCAAGGGCGTGGAGCTGGCCAACCTGGCCGGCGGGCGCCTCGCCGAGGTCATCGCGGCGGCCGAGCGCGGCATCCAGCGGATCCGAGGCAGCCACCACCTGGCCTTCTCGTTCCTGCGCTGCTGCGGCCTGTCCCTGTGGTGAGCGGTGCTTGGGTCGCGAGCGGGCGAGGTCCTCGGACACTCGGGCGTCGCTGGGTCCCTTGGCCGGGGTCTACGGTGGCCCCTGCCCCGGCGTGGGGAGCGCGCCGAGCTGCTGCAGCAGCGCCAGCCGATCCAGCTGCTCCCACTGCTCAGCGATCTTCCCCTCGGCCAGGCGGAAGATGCTGATGCCGCCGATCCGCACCTGCTTGCCGGTGGGCGGGACGCCCAGCAGCTCCCCCTGGTGGGTGCCCGCGTAGGAGCGGCGCACCGCGACCTTGTCGGCTTCCGCGACCAGCTCCTGGATGGTGACGCGCAGGTCGGGGATGCCGGCCAGGTACGTCGCCCACTGCTGCTTGGCTCCCGCCAAGCCGGGCGCTTGCCCGGGCAGGGCAGCGTGGTCGAGGTAGTCCGCCGCGACCAGCTCCTCGGCGCGGTCCACCTGCCCTGGTTGAAGACCGTCGCAACGTACGCGCGGATGACGTCCTTGTTGGCTTCCAGGCTCATCCAAGCACCTCCCAGCAGCGCAAGGCCCGGCCCGATGGGCGTTTGGAGCGTCAGCAGCTCGCCTCGGCCCGGTCGGCATGAACCAGGCGAGTTTGGCTGATCGGCGCCACGGAAGCCGTCACGGACCCGCCGGGAGATCACCGCCACCTCACCACCTCACCAGCACCCGGCCCGTGGGGATCGCCTACCTCAAGGCGCCGACGCCCAGCACCGAGCCTCCGGAGGGTGAGCAGCGACCATGTCGCCGGAACGCGCGAGCCTCTTTTTATTGACCCGGCCGTCGTGGCTGTCTCGCCACTACGCGCTTAGGCTGACGGCGGCCAGGTCGACCGTCGACCAGGGGGTGAGGTCGAAGCCGGCGACCCCGGCGGCGAGCACGGCGGCGTGGCGGGCGACCAGCACCGGGACGGCCGGGAGGTCGCCCAGGAGCAGCGCCTCGGCCTGCTGGTCGGCGCGGGTGGCGGCGGCCTCGTCGGGGGTGGCGCGGGCGGCCTCCAGGAGGCGGTCGGCGGCGGGGCTGGCGTAGCCGCCGGGGTTGGCGCCGCCGTGGCTGTGGAAGCGGTCGAACAGGAACGCGTCCATGCGGGGGGTGTCGGCGGCCCAGCCGGTGGCGGCGAGCTGGGCGGGGCGGGGGCTGGAGCTGGAGCTGGAGGTGGGCTGGACGTCCAGGTGGACGCCGACCCGCGCCAGGTCCTCGGCGAGCAGCTGGGCGGCGCGCCGGTCGGCGGCGGCATCGCGCACCCGCAGGCTGAGCCGGAGGGTGCCGCCGGCCTGGGCGAGCAGGGCGCGGGCCTGGGCGGGGTCGTGGGCGCAGGCGGCGCACGTTGCCTGGCCGGCGCCTGGGACGCCGGGCGGGACCAGGCCGGCGGCGGGCGCCCAGGTGCCGGCGAGGGCGGCGGCCAGGCGCGGGCGGTCGATGGCCAGGGCGATCGCCCGCCGGCGGCGTGGGTCGGCCAGCGGCTTCGACTTCAGGTCGAGGTCGAGGGTCCAGACGGCGAGGGCGGGGCCCTGCAGCAGGCCGGGTCGGGTGCGGCCGTCGGCGGAGGCGCCGAACACGGCGCGGGCGGCGTCGGCCTGGTCGGCGGGGACGGGGGCGAAGGCGACCTGGCCGCTCTGCAGCTCCAGCCAGGCGGTCTGCTCGTCGGGGACGGTGTCGACCCTGACCTTGTCCAGCAGCGCCGGCGGGCCGGGGTAGCGCGGGTTGCGCACCAGCGTCAGCGGCCGGCCGGGCGCGTAGCGGCCCGCCGGCTGGAAGGGGCCGTCGCCGGCCGGGCGGGCCAGCCAGGCGGCCAGGCCGCGGCCGGCGCGGGCGTGCGGCAGCGGGGCCAGCCGGGGGCTGGCGACCACCGCGGGCAGGTCGGCCAGCGGCCGGTCGAGCTGGACCACCAGGGTGGCGGGGTCGGGGGCCTGCAGGCCGGCCAGCCGGGCCGCCCTGCCGGCGGCGAA
This sequence comes from Actinomycetes bacterium, assembly GCA_035640005.1. Classification (GTDB taxonomy): domain Bacteria; phylum Actinomycetota; class CALGFH01; order CALGFH01; family CALGFH01; genus DASQWY01. Next base: position 8,562 of record DASQWY010000400.1, on the reverse strand, counting down.
CGCCTGGTAGCCGCTGACCGCGCCGAGCAGGGCGTCGGCGGGCGGGGGGCGGGGCCGGGTCGTGGGGCTGCCCAGCCGCTGCCAGGCGAACACGAAGTCGTCGGCGCGGACCTGGCCGCCGTCGGCCCAGCGGGCGTCGGGGCGCAGCCGGAAGCTCCAGCGGCGCAGGCCCGGGTCGCTGGACCAGGAGGCCGCCACCGCCGGCCGCACCGCCCCGGCCGCGTCGAGGGCGGTCAGCCCCTCGAACAGGTTGCCCGCCAGGATGCGCGCGCCCAGGCTGGTCGCCTGCGCCGGGTCCAGCGAGGCGGGGGCGACCAGCGCGATCGCCAGGGTGCCGCCGCGGCGGGGGGCGGCGCCGTGGCCGGTGGCCGCGCGGCCGCCGGAGCGGCCGCCGGTGCAGGCGGCGAGGGCGAGCAGCAGGACGAGGGCGAGGAGCGGCGGCCGGCGGCGCCACGGCCCTGCGGGCACGGCGGGGGCTAGGCGCCGGGCTTGAGCAGCAGGGCGAGGAAGGTGCTGGTCAACCCGAAGACGGTGGCGGCGCCGACGGTGAGGCGGTCGAGGTTCCGCTCGACCACCGTGGAGCCGCCGAGGGTGCTGCTCATGCCGCCGCCGAACATGTCGGACAGGCCGCCGCCCCGCCCGGCGTGGAGCAGGATGAACAGGCACAGGGTGAGCGAGGCGAGCACGTGCAGGACGACCAGCAACGGGATCATTTCCGGGCCCAGATCCTTGTGGACGGGAGCGACAACCCGACGAGTCTAGCAGCCCGCGCGGCGCCTCAGCGCCGGGGCGCGGACGCCTTGACGATCAGGGCGAGCTCGTCGGCGTCGAGGCTGGCGCCGCCGACCAGGGCGCCGTCCACGTCCGGCTGGGCGGCGAGCTCCTCGGCGTTGGCGGCCTTGACGCTGCCGCCGTACTGGATGCGCAGCTCGTCGGCGGCCGCCTGGCCGACCAGGCCGGCCACGGTGCGGCGGACCAGGGCGATGGTCTCCTGGGCGTCGGCGGAGGTGGCGGCCCGGCCGGTGCCGATCGCCCAGACCGGCTCGTAGGCGACCACCAGGCCGGCGACCTGCTCGGCGCCGAGCCCGGCGAGCGAGCCGCCGACCTGGCCGGCGACCACCTCGGCGGTGGCGCCGGCCTCGCGCTGCTCGAGGGTCTCCCCCACGCACACGATCGGCCGCATCCCGGCGGCCAGCACCGCCCGCGCCTTGCGGTTGACCAGCTGGTCGTCCTCGCCGAAGTAGCGGCGGCGCTCCGAGTGGCCGACGATCACGTAGTCGCAGCCGAGCTTGGCCAGCATCGGCGCGGCCACCTCGCCGGTGTAGGCGCCCTCCGGCTCCGGGTGGCAGTCCTGGGCGCCGAGCCCGATCGGCAGCCGGTCGCCCTCGATCAGGGTGCCGACGGCGCGCAGGGCGGTGAACGGCGGGCACACGACCACCTCGACCGCGTCGGTGTCGTCGGCCGACAGCGCCCAGGCGAGCTTCTGGGTCAGCAGCATCCCCTCGAGGTGGTTCTTGTGCATCTTCCAGTTGCCGGCGATCAGCGGGCGGCGGGCCACGGGCGCTCCTCAGGCGGTCGGGATGGCGGCGACCCCGGGCAGGGTCCTGCCCTCGAGCAGCTCCAGGCTGGCGCCGCCGCCGGTGGACAGGTGGTCGACCCGGTCGGCGAGGCCCAGCTCGGCCAGGGCCGCGGCCGAGTCCCCCCCGCCGACCACGGTGAAGCCGTCGGCGCGGGCGACCGCCTCGGCGACCGTCCTGGTGCCGGCCGCGAACGGGGCCAGCTCGAACACGCCCATGGGGCCGTTCCAGAAGATCGTGCGGCCCTCGCCGACCGCGGCGGCGAACGCCTCGGCGGTCTCCGGGCCGATGTCCAGGCCCTTCCAGCCGGGCTCGATCCCGCCGGCCGGCACGGTGCGGTGCTCGGCGTCGGCCGCGGCCTCCCTGGCCACCACCACGTCGGTGGGCAGCAGCACCCGCTTGCCCTCCCGCTCCGCGCGGGCCAGCAGGTCGCGGACGGCGCCGACCTGGTCGGCCTCGAACAGCGAGTCGCCGACCTGGTGGCCCTGGGCGGCCAGGAAGGTGAAGCACATGCCGCCGCCGACGACCAGGGTGTCCACCCGGCCGAGCAGGTTGTCCAGCACCGCCAGCTTGTCGGAGACCTTGCTGCCGCCGAGCACCGCCACGAACGGCCTGGCCGGGTCCTCCAGCAGCCGCGACAGCTCCCTGACCTCGTCGGCGAGCAGGAAGCCGGCGTAGGCGTCCAGCCGCTCGGCGACCCCGACCACCGAGGCGTGCGCGCGGTGGGCGGCGCCGAAGGCGTCGTCCACGTACAGCTCGCCGAGCGCCGCCAGCCGGTCGGCGAAGCCGGCGTCGTTGGCCTCCTCGCCCGGCTCGTAGCGGAGGTTCTGCAGCAGCAGCGCCTGGCCGTCGCCGAGCCGCCCGGTGGCCGCGCGGGCCTGCTCGCCGGCGACGTCGTCGACGAAGGCGACCTCGCGGCCCAGGCGCTCGCCGAGCACCGGCACCACCGGCGCCAGCGTGTAGCGCTCGTCCCGCTTGCCCTTGGGCCGGCCCAGGTGGGAGCAGCACACCACCCGCGCGCCCCGCTCCAGCAGCCACCGCAGGGTGGGGACGGCGGCGCGGACGCGCAGGTCGTCGGTGACCTTGCCGCCGTCGAGGGGGACGTTGAGGTCGTCGCGGACCAGCACCCGCCGGCCGGCGACGTCGCCGGCGGCCTCCACGGTGCGCAGCCGCACGGCTACAGCTGCTCGCCGACCAGCAGGGTCAGGTCGACCAGCCGGCAGGAGTAGCCCCATTCGTTGTCGTACCAGCCGAACACCTTGGCGAGGTTGCCATTGGTCTTGGTCAGGGGCGAGTCGAAGATGCAGGAGGCGGCGTCGCCGACGATGTCGCGGGAGACGATCGGGTCGGTGCTGTAGCGGATGATCCCCTTGAAGGGCCCGTCCGCGGCGCGCTTGAAGGCGTCGTTGACCTCCTCGGCGGCCGCCTCCCGGCCCAGCACCACGGCCAGGTCGGTGAGCGAGCCGTCCTCGACCGGCACCCGCAGGGAGATGCCGTCCAGCTTGCCCTTCAGCTCGGGGATGGCCAGGGAGGCGGCCTTGGCGGCGCCGGTGGAGGTCGGGATGGTGTTGACCGCGGCGGAGCGGGCCCGGCGCAGGTCCTTGTGCGGGAAGTCGAGGATGACCTGGTCGTTGGTGTAGGCGTGGACGGTGGTCATGAAGCCGCGCTCGATGCCGAACTCGTCCAGCAGCACCTTGGCCATCGGCACCACCGAGTTGGTGGTGCAGGAGGCGTTGGAGATGATGTCGTGGCTGGCGGGGTCGTAGCGGTCGTGGTTGACGCCCATCACGATGGTGACGTCCTCGTCCTTGGCGGGCGCGGAGATGATCACCTTCCTGGCCCCGCCCTTCAGGTGCAGGGCGGCGTCGTCCCGCTTGGTGAAGCGGCCGGTCGACTCGATCACCACGTCCACGCCGAGCTCGCCCCATGGCAGCTGCGCCGGGTCGCGCTGCGCGGAGGCGAGCACGCGGGTGCCGCCGACGGTGATCGCCTCGTCGTCGTAGCTCACCTCGTCGTCGAGCCGGCCGAAGGTGGAGTCGTAGCTGAGCAGGTGGGCGAGGGTCTTGTTGTCGGTGAGGTCGTTCACGGCGACGATCTCGAGGTCCTTGCCCCGGGCGGCGCGGAAGTAGTTGCGGCCGATGCGGCCGAAGCCGTTGATGCCTACGCGGACGGTCACGGAATCCTCCTCGTCGGGCTCGGACGTGCCGGGTCATTCTTCCGCAGCACCTCGGGAGGCCGCCAGCAGGTCGAGGCGGCGCAGCCGGGCGAGCACGGCGCCCTTGGAGCGGGGCGGGTCGAGCATGGCGCCGAGCTCGGCAAGGGTCGCCTCCGGGTGGGCCAGGCGGGCGGCGGCGACCTCGGCGAGGTCGGCGGGCAGCCCCTGCCAGCCGAGCCGGGCGACCGCCCGCTCGGCGGCGGCGACCTGGGCCACGGCCGCGGCGACGCTGCGGCGCAGGTTGGCCTGGTCGGCGTTTGCCAGCCGGACCGCCTCGCCGCGCACCTCGCGGCGGATGCGGCCGTCCTCCCAGGCCAGGTAGGCGCTCTGCGCGCCCATCAGCAGCAGCGCCCTGCCGATCGCCTCGCCGCCCTTGCAGACCACCCGGTGCTCGTCGTCGCCGCGCACGCCGGCGCGGGCCGGCAGGCCGAGGCGGCCGAGCAGCGCGGCCAGGTCGCGGGCGGTGCGCTCGTCGGGGGCGCCGACCTCCAGGTGCGGCTCGCGGGTGGGGGCCGACACCGAGCCGCGGCCGAGGAACGCGCCCCTGGCGAAGCAGGCGGCCGCCTGCTGGCCGCGGACCAGGCCGGCCGGCACCCCGCGGACCAGCCGGCCGGCGGCGTCCAGCACGCCGGCGTCGGCCAGCACCCGCTCGACCTGCTCGCCCAGCACCACGTCGTAGCGGGCGCGCGGGGCGAGCGCGCCCGCCCCGCGCACCCGGAAGTCGGGGCGCACCCCGTAGCCGGCCTGCAGCAGCCAGAACGCCAGCCGGGCGATGCCGCCGGAGCCGCCGGCCAGCACCAGCGTGAACCGCGGCGACGGCCGGGCCCCGCCGATCTGCAGGGTGGCGGCGAAGCGCAGCAGCGCGGCGAGCAGCGCGCGCCGCTCGGCCGGCGCCCGCGGCCGCAGCGCCGCCAGCTCCTCCTTGACCCGGACGGTGAACGCGCCCCTGGCCGCGGCCACGAGCCTAGCCGAGCTGCTTGAGGACCTCGGCCAGCCGGCCGGGGTCGTGGCGGCCGGGCGGGCCGTCGGCGGCGACGTCGGCGTGGAGCACCTGGGCGCCGAGCGCGGCGAAGGCCGCCCGCTCGCGGGCGGCGTCCCGGTCGCTGGCCGGCCGCTGGCTGAGCACCAGCGGCACGCGCAGCCCAGGGCAGTGGCCCAGCAGCGCGGCCAGGTGCGCCTCGGGCGCGAACCCGCTGGTCTCGTACACCTGCGGCCCCAGGTTGCAGACGTACACCAGCCGCTCGGAGGCGGCCGCCACGGCCGCGCCCAGCTCGGGCACCAACAGGTTCGGGACCACCGAGGTGAAGGTCGAGCCGGGGCCGAGCAGCACCAGCTCGGCGTCGTCGACGGCGGCCACCGCGGCCGCCACCGCCGCCGGCGCCGGCGGGTCCAGCCACACCCGCTCCACCCGCCCGGACGCCCGCGTGAGCGTGGCCTGCCCCTGCACGTCGCGGCCGTCCACCCGTCCGTGCAGCCGCACCGGCACCAGCGTGGACGGCAGCACCCGGCCGCGGACCCGCAGCCAGCGCGCGGCCCGCTCCAGCGCCTCCAGGAACCCGCCCTCCAGCTCGGTCAGGGCGGCCAGCGCCAGGTTGCCGAGGTTGTGGCCGGCCAGGTCGCCGCGCTGGAAGCGGTAGGCGAACAGCTCGCGGACCTCGGCGGCCGGGTCGGCCAGGGCCAGCAGGGCCATGCGCAGGTCGCCGGGGGCGGGCATGCCCAGGTCGCGCCGCAGCCGGCCGGAGGAGCCGCCGTCGTCGGCAACGGTGACCACCGCGGTCGGCTCCTCGCCGAGCGCACGCAGCGCGGTCAGGGTCACCGCCAGGCCGTGCCCCCCGCCGAGCGCGACGACCCTCACTCCCGCTCCACGTCCCGGTGGGTGACGTGCGACCGCCAGCCCTTGCCCGCCAGCCAGCCGGCCAGCTCCTCGGCCAGCACCACGCTGCGGTGCTTGCCGCCGGTGCAGCCGATCGCGACCGTCAGGTACTGCTTGCCCTCCTGGACGTAGCCGGGCAGGGCGACCTCCAGCAGCCCCTCCAGCCGCTCCAGGAACGTCTTGGTGCCGTCCTGGGCGAGCACGTAGTCGCGCACCGCCTGCGCCTGGCCGGTCAGCGGGCGCAGCTCCGGCACCCAGTGCGGGTTGGGCAGGAAGCGGACGTCCAGGACCATGTCGGCGTCCAGCGGCAGCCCGTACTTGAAGCCGAACGAGGCGACCGTGACCAGCAGCCCGGCGGCCTCGCCGGCGAACGCGGCCAGCACCTTGGCGCGCAGCTCGTGGACGTTCAGGTCGCTGGTGTCCAGCACCAGGTCGGCGCTGGCGCGCAGCTCCCGCAGCAGGTCCCGCTCCAGCGCGATCGACTCGACCACCCGGTCGCCCGCCACCGGGTGGCGGCGCCTGGTCGCCTCGAAGCGGCGCACCAGCGCCTCGTCGGACGCCTCCAGGTACAGCACCCGCAGGCTGACGCTGTGCGCGCGCAGCTGGTCCAGCGCCCTGCCCAGCTCGCCGACGTCGGCGGCGAAGGCGCCGCCGCGGGCGTCGACCACCAGCGCCACCCTGGCCCGCTCGCGGCCGACCACCGCCAGCTCGGCGACCCGCCCGATCAGCGACGGCGGCAGGTTGTCGATCACGAAGTAGTCGAGGTCCTCCAGCACCTTGGCCGCCTCGGAGCGGCCGGCCCCGGACAGCCCGGTGATCACCACGAAGTCCACCGTGGGCCCGCGCAGCCGGCCCTCGGCCCGCAGCTCCTGCGTCATCTCCCGGTCGCCCCCCCGGATCCGTCGTCGCCGGCGCCGTGCAGGTGATCGTAGACGACCCTGGCCAGCCGCGGGCCGAGCCCGGGGGCCTGCTCCAGCTCCTCCAGGGTGGCCTCGGCGGCCTTGCGGGCCGAGCCGAAGTGGCGGACCAGCTGCCTGCGCCTGGTCTCGCCGACCCCGGGGATGCCGTCCAGCACGCTGCGGGTCATCGAGCGGCCGCGCAGCTTGCGGTGGTAGGCGATGGCGAACCGGTGCGCCTCGTCGCGGACCCGTTGCAGCAGGTAGAGCGCCTCGCTGGCGCGCGGGATCACCAGCGGGTCGGGCGTGCCCGGCACGTACACCTCCTCCATCCGCTTGGCCAGCGACACCACCGGCAGGTCGGCGACCACCGAGTCCCGCACCGCCTCGACCGCGGCCGACAGCTGCGGGCGGCCGCCGTCCACCACGATCAGGTTCGGCGGGTAGGCGAACTTGCGCCGCTTCCCCTCCTCGTCCCGTATCGGCTGCTCGCGCTCGCTGGCCAGGCGGGCCAGCCGGCGGCTGAGCACCTCGCGCAGGGAGGCGGCGTCGTCCTGGCCCTCGACCGTGCGGACCTCGAAGCGACGGTACTCGCTCTTGCGGGGCAGGCCGTCCTCGAACACCACCATCGAGCCGACCACCTGGTTGCCCTGCAGGTTGGAGATGTCGTAGCACTCGATCCGCAGCGGCGCCTCGGGCAGGTCCAGGGCGTCCTGGAGCTCCTTGAGGCCGCGGGCGCGCGCGTCGAAGTCGCCCGCCCGCCGCAGCTTGTGGCCGGCGAACGCCTCGCGGGCGTTGGTCGCGACCGTGTCCAGCAGCGCCCGCTTCTCCCCCCGCTGGGGCACGCGGAAGTCGACCGGGCCGCCGCGCAGCTGCGCCAGCCAGGCGCGCAGCGCCTCGGCGCCGTCCGGGACCACCGGCAGCAGCACCTCGCGGGGCACCTCGTCGGAGCGTTCGCCGTACAGCTGCTGCACGAACGCGGCGGCCAGGGCGGGCGGGTCCAGCGCCTCCACCTTGTCGACCACGAAGCCGCGCCGCCCGACCACCCGGCCGCGGCGGACGAAGAACACCTGCACGGCCGCCTCCAGCTCGTCCTCGGCGAAGGCGGCGATGTCGAAGTCCTCCGGGGTGGAGGAGACCATCTGCTGGCGCTCCATCGCCTTGCGCACGCTGGCCAGCTGGTCGCGCAGGCGGGCGGCCAGCTCGAAGTTGAGCTCCTCGGCCGCCGCCCGCATCTGCTCCTCCAGCCGCTGCAGGGTCGGGCGGGTGCGCCCGTCCATGAACGCCACGAAGTCCTCGACGATGCGGCGGTGCTCCTCGGGGGTCACGTGGCCGACGCACGGGCCGGAGCACTTGTTGATGTCGTAGAGGATGCACGGCCGGCCCAGCCGGCGGTGCCGGTCGAACACCCCCTTGGAGCAGGTCCGCATCGGGAAGGTGCGCAGCAGCAGGTCGAGCGTCTCGCGGATGGCGTAGGCGTGCGCGTACGGGCCGAAGTAGCGGGTGCCCTTGCGCTTGGGCCCGCGCTCCACCCGCGGCCTGGGGATCTGGTCGCTGACCGGGACCGCCAGCCACGGGTAGGACTTGTCGTCGCGGTAGCGCACGTTGTAGCGGGGCCGGTGCTGCTTGATCAGGTTGTACTCGAGCTGCAGGGCCTCGACCTCGCCGGAGACCAGCATCCACTCCAGGCTGGCGGACGCCTCCACCATGGCGGCGGTGCGCGGGTGCAGGTGGCGGGTCGGCTGGAAGTAGCTGGCGGTCCGCTTGCGCAGCGAGATCGCCTTGCCGACGTAGATCACCCGCCCGTCCCGGTCGCGGAACAGGTAGACGCCGGGATGGTCGGGGATGGCCTCCGGCTTGGGCCGGGGCATGGTGGCGACGGTCACGCGGCGATTGTAGGACCCGCCCAGGTCGCCGGACCCGTCGTACGGCAGGTGGGCTACGGCGAACATCGTGTGAACCCATTCGCCGGTCCGGACGAAGAACAAGGCGACACCAGCA
>DASQWY010000399.1:0-20348 GCA_035640005.1 Actinomycetes bacterium | reverse complement strand
AACGGCCTGCTGTCCAGGGTCAGCGCCACGGTGGTGGCGGTCGTCACCCTGGTCGAGCCGGTCGGCGCGACCCTGCTGGCCTGGCTGCTGTTCCGCGAGCTGCCGGCCGCGGCCTTCTGGCTCGGCGCCCCCCTGGTGCTGGCCGGCGTGTGGCTGGCGGCGACCCGTGGCGGGCGCGCCGGCGCGCACCCGGCCCCGGTCGGCGGCCCCGGCTGAGGCCTGTGGACGGCGCGCCGCCGGCGCCGCCCGCACGATGTACCCTGCCGCGGGACGAACTGGAAAGGAGCAGCTGACCACCATGCCGGGAACGATCCTGGTCGGCAGCCAGTGGGGGGACGAGGGCAAGGGCAAGGCCACCGACCTGCTGGCCAACGAGATGGACGTGGTCGTCCGCTACCAGGGCGGCAACAACGCCGGGCACACCGTGATGGTGGACGGGCAGACGTTCCGCCTGCACCTGGTCCCCAGCGGCGTGCTGTACCCGCACATCACCCCGGTCATCGGCGACGGCGTGGTGGTCGACCCCGGCTTCCTCCTGGCCGAGGTGGCCGCCCTCGAGGCCCGGGGCATCGACACCGGCAGGCTGCTGCTGTCGGCCAACGCGCACCTGATCATGCCGTGGCACAAGGAGCGGGACAAGCTCACCGAGCGCTACCTGGGCCGCAACCGGATCGGCACCACCGGCCGCGGCATCGGCCCCGCCTACGCCGACAAGGTCGGCCGGCTCGGCATCCGCGTCCAGGACCTGCTCGACCCCGGCATCCTGCGGCAGAAGGTCGACGTCGTCCTCCGCGACCGCAACCCGCTGCTGGCCAAAGTCTACAACCGGCTGCCGATCGACGCCGACGCGGTGGTCGACGAGTACGCCACCTACGCCGAGGCGCTGCGGCCGCGCATCGTCGACACCTCCCTGTTCGTCTGGAACGCCCTGCGGGAGGGCAGGCAGGTGCTGTTCGAGGGCGCCCAGGGCACCCTGCTGGACGTGGACCACGGGACCTACCCGTTCGTCACCTCGTCGTCGCCGGTGGCCGGCGGGGCGCTGGCCGGTGCCGGCATCGGCCCCGGCTGGATCGAGCGCGTCATCGGCATCGCCAAGGCGTACACCACCCGGGTCGGCTCCGGCCCGTTCCCGACCGAGCTGGAGGGCGAGGAGGGCGAGCTGCTGCGCCGGGCCGGGGACGAGTTCGGCACCACCACCGGGCGGCCGCGCCGCTGCGGCTGGCTCGACACGGTCGCCCTGCGCTACGCGGCCAGGGTCAACGGGCTCACCGCCACCTACCTGAGCAAGCTCGACGTGCTCTCCAGCCTGGACCGGATCCCGGTGGCGGTGGCCTACCGGATCGACGGGCGGGTGACCGAGGAGTGGCCGATGACCCAGACCGAGTTGCACCACGCCGAGCCCGTCTACGAGCCGTTCGAGGGCTGGCGGGAGGACATCAGCGGGGCCACCAGCTACGCGGACCTGCCACGGGCGGCCAGGGCCTACGTGGAGGCGGTCGAGAAGCTCGGCGGCGTGCCGGTCGCCGCCATCTTCGTCGGCCCGGGCCGCGAGCAGACCCTCGTCCGTGACACGGCCACCGGCGGGCCAGCAGGGGTCCGGAGGACCCGTGACACGGCCACCGGCGGGCCGGGGCCTGGAAGGGCGTGAGCATGCGGATCGCGGTGGTCGGCGGGGGCGGGCGCGAGCACGCGCTGCTGGCGGCGCTGGCCGCCAGCCCCGACGTGGAAGGGCTCTACGCACTGCCTGGCAACGCCGGCACGGCGGCGCTGGCCACCAACGTACCGGGCATCGGGCCGACCGACGCGGCCGGCCTGGCCGGCTTCGCCGAGCAGGCGCGGGTCGACCTGACCGTCATCGGCCCCGAGTCGCCGCTGGTCGCCGGGGTCGCCGACGAGTTCCTGGACCGCGGCCTGGCGGTGTTCGGCCCGACCGCGGCCGCCGCCCGCATCGAGGGCTCCAAGACGTTCGCCAAGGACGTCATGGCGGCGGCCGGCGTGCCCACCGCCCGCGCCGAGGTGTTCGAGGACGCGGAGAGCGCCCTGGCGGCGCTCGACGACTTCGGCCCGCCCTGGGTGGTCAAGGCCGACGGCCTCGCCGCCGGCAAGGGCGTGACCGTGACCGCCGACCCGGCCGCCGCCCGAGCCGCGATCCAGGCCAGCCTGGTCAACCGGGTCCACGGCGACGCCGGTGCCCGCATCCTGCTCGAGGAGCACCTGCAGGGCCCGGAGGCCAGCCTGTTCGCGGTCGCCGACGGCCGCACCGTCGTGCCGCTCGCCCCCGCCCGCGACTACAAGCGGGTCGGTGACGGCGACCAGGGTCCCAACACCGGCGGGATGGGCGCCTACACGCCGCTCGCCGACTTCCCGGACGAGCTGGTCGACCAGGTCCGCCGCACCATCCTCGAGCCGACCGTGGCCGAGCTGGCCGCCCGCGGCGCCCGCTACCAGGGCCTGCTGTACGCCGGCCTGGTGCTGACCGCGGACGGCCCGCGGGTGCTGGAGTTCAACTGCCGCTTCGGCGACCCCGAGACCCAGGTGGTCCTGCCCCGGCTCACCACCAGCCTCGCCGACCTGCTGTGGGCGACCGCCGAGAGCACCCTCGCCGGACGCAAGGTCGGCTGGGACCCGCGCGCCTGCGTGACCGTGGTGCTGGCCTCGGGCGGCTACCCCGGCTCCTACCGATCGGGTTTCCCGATCGAGGGGCTGCAGGCGGCGGCCGCCCGGCCCGGCGTCCACGTGTACCACGCCGGCACCGCAGCCGGCCCGGACGGGTCGGCCCGCACGGCCGGCGGCCGGGTGCTGTCGGTCACCGCCCTCGGCGACGACCTGCGGGACGCCAGGGACCGCGCCTACCAGGCGGCGGAGCTGATCCGCTTCGAGGGCGTGCACTACCGCCGCGACATCGCCGCCGCCCCCTGACGCCCGGCAGCGGCTGTCCACTACGACAGGAAGCCTCTGTTCGAGCGCTTCGTCTTGGTGTAGAAACGGATCGCCAACGGTGGCGGTATTTCGACAGGAACCGAGGAGCCCGGCGGCCGTGACCCGGACCCCCGAGCCCGACGCGCCTCGACCTGCGGAGAGCATCCATGAGACAGCAAGATCGGCTCCGGCCCTCGGCGGCCAGGGGGCCTTCGGCCCAGGAGGCTCCGGCGACCCCGGGGCCGGCCGGGCGGCGACGACCTGGGCGGCGGCGGCGCGGCCCGGGGTGGCGACCCGGAGGGTGGCGGCCGGGCGGGCTGGATCCGCTGGTCCAGGACGGGCTGCTCGCCGGGGCGCTGGCCGGGATGGGGGTGATCGGGCTGCTGGTCGGGGTCGGGACCGGGCTGCTGCCGAAGGGCTCGGAGCCGCCGACGCTGCTGGCCGGGCTGCTGGTGGTCGGCCAGAGCGCGCCGGTCGCCTGGCGCCGGCGGGCGCCGCTGCCGGTGCTCGCCGTGGTCGAGGTCAGCACGATCGCCTACTTCCTGCTGCACTTCGCCCCGACCGGCGCCGCCCTCGGCGCGGTCATCGCCTTCTACACGGTCGCCGCCCGTTACCCGACCCCGGTCGTGCTGCCGTTCGCGGCCGGCTTCGCCGGCGGGGTGCTCGACCTGACCGTCCAGGGCCGGCTGTCGTTCGAGACCTTCGTGCTGCTGCACGTGCTGTTCGCGGCCGCCTGGCTGATGGGCGGCGAGCAGCGGGCGCGGCGCGCCTACACCGCGCTGGTCGAGGACCGGGCGGCGCGGCTGGAACGCGAGCTCGGCTACCTGGCCCGCGAGGCAGTGGCCGACCAGCGGGTCCGCCTCACCCGCGAGCTGCACCGGACGGTCACCGACGACGTCAGCACGATGGTCGCGCGGGCCCGGGCGGCCGGGCAGCGCCTGCCGGCGGTGGCCTCCGGCAGCCGCGACCTCCGCGGCGTCATCGAGACCGGCGAGCGGGTCCTGACCGAGCTGCGCCGCGGCTCCGAGGTCCTGAGCCCGGCCGAGCCGGTGGTCGTCCCGACCGAGACGCAGGCGATGATGAGCCAGCTCAGCGCCCTGGTCACCGAGGTCAAGATGGCCGGCCTGCCGATCGACGTGACGGTCGAGGGCGCGGCGGTGCCGCTGCCGGCCGAGGTGGACGGCTCCGCCTACCGGATCGTCCAGGAGGCCCTGACCACCTGCTTCAAGCGGCCCGGCAGCTCCAGGCCGCAGGTGCTGATCCGCTTCGGCGATGGCGACCTGGAGCTGCACGTCACCGACGACCCGGGGCCGGGCTGGCAGGTCGACCCGGACGGCGGCCGCTACGAGAACCTCGGCTGGATGCAACCGCGCGACGCCGAGCCCGAGGTGCTCCCGGAGGGCGGCTACGGCGTGCTCGCCCGCCTCCCCATCGGCTCGGGTCGATAGAATCCCCCGGTCGTGTCCGCGGGCCGTTCGAGGAGGGTCATGCCGAAGGTCGGGATCGTGCTGGGCTCCACGTCCGACGCCGAGAAGGCCAAGGCGGCCGCGGTCATGCTGGAGAAGTTCGGCGTCGACTACGAGATGGAGGTCATCAGCGCGCACCGCAACCCGGTCGCGCTGGCCGACTACGCCAGCAGCGCCGCCGACCGCGGCCTGCAGGTGCTGATCGCGGCGGCCGGCCGCTCGGCCGCCCTGCCCGGCCTGCTCGCCGCCCACACCTACCTGCCCGTGATCGGCCTGCCCATCTTCACCCCGCAGCTCGCCGGCCAGGACGCCCTCTACTCGATCGTGCAGATGCCCTCGGGCGTGCCGGTCGCCACCGTCGGCCTGGACGCCGCCGCCAACGCGGGCATCCTGGCCGTGCAGATCCTGGCCGTGGGCGACGAGGGGCTCCGCACCCAGCTCCAGGACTTCAAGGCCCAGCTCGCCGAGGGCCTCCGCCTGTAGGCGCCGATGATCCCCCGCTACACCCTGCCCGAGATGGGCGCCGTGTGGAGCGAGCCGCACCGCTTCCGGCTGTTCGCCGAGGTGGAGGCGGCGGTGGTGCGCGCACGCGCCCGCCGCGGCCTGGTCCCGCCCGCCGAGCTGGAGCGGATCGAGCGCACCCCGCCGCCGGACCCGGCGCGCGTCCAGCAGCTGGACGCCGAGCTGCACCACGACGTGATCGCCTTCCTGACCGCCTGGGGCGAGGGCATCGGCCCGGCGGCCAGGCACGTCCACTACGGGATGACCTCCTCCGACCTGCTCGACACCTGCCTGGCCCTGCAGCTCACCCGGGCCTGCGACCTGCTGGCGGCCAGGCTGGACGCGCTGGTCGCCGCGCTGGTCGCCCGCGCCTTCGAGCACCGCGACACCCTCTGCCTGGGCCGCACCCACGGGGTCGCGGCCGAGCCGACCACCTTCGGGCTCAAGCTGGCCGGCCACGCCTTCGCCTTCGACCGGGACCGCCGGCGGCTGCGGGCGGCCCGCCGGGCGGTGGCGGTCGGCACCATCTCCGGCGCGGTCGGCACCTGGTCCAACCTGCCGCCCGAGATCGAGGCCGAGGTCCTGGCCGAGCTCGGGCTGGAACCGGAGCCGGCCCCCACCCAGGTGGTCGCCCGCGACCGCCACGCCGAGCTGCTGGCCGCCATGGCCGTGGCCGGCGCGGACCTGGAGCGCATGGCCGTCGAGGTCCGGCACCTGCAGCGCACCGAGGTGCGCGAGGCCGAGGAGCCGTTCGCGGAGGGCCAGAAGGGCTCCTCGGCAATGCCCCACAAGCGCAACCCGATCGTCGCCGAGCGCCTCACCGGCATCGGCCGGTTGCTGCGCGGCTACGCCGTCGCCGGCCTGGAGGACGTCGCCCTCTGGCACGAGCGCGACATCTCCCACTCCTCGGTGGAGCGGGTGGCCCTGCCGGACGCCTGCTGCGTGCTCGACTACGGGCTGGAGCGGGCGGCCTGGCTGGTGGCCGGCCTGCGGGTGTTCCCGGAGCGGATGCGCGCCAACCTGGAGGCGTCCGGCGGGCTCGCCGGCTCCTCCGCCGCGCTGCTCGCCCTGGTCGACGCCGGCTGGTCCCGGGAGGACGCCTACGCCGCCGTGCAGCGGGCCGCCAGCGCCGCCACCGACGGCAAGGGCGGCTTCCGCGACCTGCTGCTGGCCGAGCCGGGCGTGGCCGAGCGGCTCGGCCGCGCCGCCCTGGACGCCGCCCTGGACCCGGCCCGGTTCGTCGCCGCCGCCGGGATCGTGTTCGACCGATTGGAGCAGCTGCGATGACCATCGAGCTGGAAGGCCTCCGCCGCCTGACCTCCGGGAAGGTCCGCGACCTGTACGAGGTCGACGACCGGCACCTGCTGCTGGTCTGCTCGGACCGCGTGTCAGCCTTCGACGTGGTGCTGGACGAGGCCATCCCGGGCAAGGGCGAGGTGCTCACCGGGCTCACCCGCTTCTGGCTGGAGCGGCTGGAAGACCTGGTCCCCAACCACCTGGTCGGCTGGCGGGCGGCCGAGCTGCCCGCCGCGGCCAGGCGGCTGGCGGGCAGGGCGATGCTGGTCCGCCGCCTGGAGATGATCCCGTTCGAGTGCGTCGCCCGCGGCTACCTGGCTGGCTCGGGCTGGAAGGACTACCAGGCCAGCGGCGCCGTCTGCGGCATCCCGCTGCCCGCCGGCCTGCGCCAGGCCGACCGGCTGCCCGAGCCGATCTTCACGCCCGCCACCAAGGCGACCAGCGGCCACGACGTCAACGTCGGCGAGGCCGAGCTGGCGGCCGCGCTCGGGCCGGAGCTGACCGGCCGGCTGCGCGACCTCACCCTGGAGGTGTACCGCCGCGGCGCCGCGCACGCCGCCAGGCGGGGCATCCTGCTGGCCGACACCAAGCTGGAGTTCGGCCTGGACGGCGACCGGCTGGTGCTGGCCG
This sequence comes from Actinomycetes bacterium, assembly GCA_035640005.1. GTDB lineage: Bacteria > Actinomycetota > CALGFH01 > CALGFH01 > CALGFH01 > DASQWY01. The sequence continues at coordinate 13,536 of DASQWY010000399.1, read as the reverse complement.
ACGAGGTCCTCACCCCGGACTCCTCGCGCTTCTGGCCGGCGGGGGCCTGGGCGCCGGACAGCTCGCCGCCCTCGTTCGACAAGCAGTACCTGCGCGACTGGCTGGAGGCCTCCGGCTGGGACAAGGCCCCGCCGGCGCCGGCCCTGCCGCCCGACGTGGTGGCCGGCACCGCCGCCCGCTACCGGGAGGCCTACGAGCGCCTCACCGGTACACCCCTGGACGCCTTCCTGGCCGAAGCCCGCGCTCCCTAGCGCTCGTCGTCCTCGCCGCCGGTGTCGAGGTCGCCGACGAACCGGTCGCGCAGGCTGCGCTTGGAGAACTTGCCCGTGGCGGTCTTGGGGATCTCCTCCACGAACTCGACCCGGTCCGGCAGCCACCACTTGGGGAACTGCCCGGCGATCGATGCGACCAGCTCCGCTTCCTCCAGCTCCGCGCCGGGCTTGCGGACCACCACCGCCAGCGGCCGCTCCCCCCAGCGCTCGTCGGGGATGGCGATGACCGCCGCCTCGGCGACGGCGGGGTGGCCCATCAGGGCGTTCTCCAGGTCGACGCTGGAGATCCACTCGCCGCCCGACTTGACCAGGTCCTTGGTCCGGTCGACCAGCTGCAGGTAGCCCTGGCCCTCCAGGGTCGCCACGTCGCCGGTGTGGTACCAGCCGTCCACGAACGTCTGCGCCGAGCGCTCGTCGTCAAGGTACTCGGCGGCGATCCACGGCCCGCGCAGCAGCAGCTCCCCCATGGACTTGCCGTCGGCGGGCACCTCGTGGCCGTCCTCGTCGACCAGCCGCTGCTCCAGGCCCGGCACCAGCCGGCCCTGCTTGGCCTTGTAGCCGTAGCGGGCGTCCACCGGCAGGTCGTCCAGGCCAGGGGCCAGGCGGGAGAAGTGGGTCACCGGGCTCGCCTCGGTCATGCCGTAGGCGTGGATGAACTGGACCCCGTAGCGCTCCTCGTAGGCGCGGATCATCGACACCGGCGCGGCGCTGCCGCCGCACATGATCCGCTGCAGGCCGCCGAGGTCGCCGCCGTCCTGCTCCAGCAGCTGCAGGATGCCGAGCCAGACGGTGGGCACGCCGGCCGAGACGGTGACGCCCTCCTCGCGGATCAGCCGCAGGTAGTCGGCTGGCGTCGGCGCCGGGCCGCCGAAGACCTGGCCGGCGCCGTACCAGGTGGCCGCGAACGGCATCCCCCAGGCGTTGACGTGGAACATCGGCACGATCGGCAGCAGCACGTCGCGCTCGCAGATCGCGGCCGTGTCGACCAGCCCGACCATCAGCGAGTGCAGGAACAGGGCGCGGTGGCTGTAGGCGACGCCCTTGGGGTTGCCGGTGGTGGCCGAGGTGTAGCAGATGCCGGCGGTCTGCTGCTCGTCCAGGGCCGGCCAGTCGCGCAGCGGGGCGGCCGCTTCCAGCAGCTCCTCGTAGTCGCGCACGGACAGGTGGTTGAGCTGGGGCGGCCCGCCGGGCACGTCCTGGACGACGATCACGTGCCGGATGTCGGGCAGGTCGGGCAGGACCGGGCCGATGACCTTCGCCAGGCTGGCGTCGGCGATCAGGATCCGGTCGTGGGCGTGGTTGGCGATGTAGGTGAGTTGGTCGCCGCCGAGGCGGATGTTCAGGGTGTGGTAGCTGGCGCCGGACAGGGCGGCCGCGAAGTACGCCTCCAGGTGCCGGTCGTGGTTCCAGCAGAAGGTGGCCACCCGCTCGCCCGGCTCCACGCCGAGCTCGCGCAGGGCGCCGGCCAGGCGGGCGACCCGCTCGGCCCAGTCGCCGTAGCTGCCGCGGGCCACCTGGCCGTCGGCCTGCCTGGTGGCCAGCTGCCGGTCGGGGAACAGCGTGCGCGCGCGCTCGTAGATGCTCCGCAGGGTGAGCGGGAAGTCCATCATCCTGGGCCGACCTCCTCTGACCGCCGACGTGGCTCGATGCTAGACCGCCCGCGGCGGCTTCGGATAGGTCCCCCCAGCGTCGCCGGCATGCGGTAGCGTGCCGTCGGCGATCGGCTCGGCCATGCCGGGGATGCCGCCCGGTCGCCCGGGAGGACGCGTGGAGCTCTACCTGATCCGCCACGGCGAGACGGAGTGGTCTCGCGCCCGCCGCCACACCGGCCGCACCGACGTGCCGCTGAGCCCGGCCGGCGAGGCCGAAGCCAGGGCGCTCGGCGAGCACCTGGCCGGCCTGCAGGTCGACCGGGTCCTGTCCAGCCCGCTCAGCCGCGCGACCACCACCGCCCGCCTGGCCGGCTTCGGCGACCGGCTGGAGACGACCCCGGTGCTGCTCGAGTTCGACTACGGCGACTACGAGGGCCTCACCAGCACCCAGGTCCGCGAGGAGCGGCCCGGCTGGGACCTGTTCAGGGACGGCTGCCCGGGCGGCGAGACGGCCGCGGCGGTGGCCGAGCGGTCGCGGCCGCTGCTGCAGCGGCTGGACGCCGAGGGCCGGCCGACGGTGCTGTTCGGCCACGGCCACGCGCTGCGCATCCTGGCCGCCTGCTACCTCGGCCTGCCGCCGGAGGCCGCCCGCCACCTGTTCCTCGGCACCGCCAGCGTCTCGGCGCTCGGCCGCGAGCACACCTGGCCGGCGATCCTGCTCTGGAACGAGCAGGAGGGATCGGACGCCCCGTCCGCCGAGCGCGGCGTCCCCGGCTGGCGGGGGGTACCGCGGAGGGCGGGCCGGTGAGCGCCATCTTCGACGACCCCGCCCGGGCGGCGGCGGTGGCGGTGGCCCGCACCCGGGTCGAGGCCGGCATGGTCATCGGGCTGGGCTCGGGCCGGGCGGTGTCCGCGCTGGTGGACGTGCTCGCCAGCAAGTGGCCCGGCCGGCCGCTGCTGCGGGCGGTGGCCGCCTCCACGACCACCGCGGCCAGGGCCGAGGCGGCCGGCATCGAGCTGGTCGAGCTCGACGATGGCCTGCAGCTCGACCTGGCGGTCGACGGCGCCGACGAGGTCGACCACCGCATCGACCTCATCAAGGGGGGCGGCGCCGCCCTGCTGCGGGAGAAGCTGGTGCTGGCGGCCGCCCGCCGGGTGGTGATCGTCGCCGAGGCGAGCAAGTACGTCGAGCGGCTCGGCAGCCGCCACGAGCTGCCGATCGAGGTGGTCCGCTTCGGCTGGCCGCAGACCAGGCGGCGGCTGCTGGCGCTGCTGCCGACCGCCACCAGGCGGGTGACGCAGGCGGGCGAGCCGGTGGTCACCGACGAGGGCCACTACCTGGTCGACTGCGCCGTGCCGGCCGGCGACCTCGGCGCCCTGGCGGCGTCCGTCAAGGCCACCCTCGGCGTGGTCGAGCACGGCCTGTTCCTCGGCATGGCCGACGAGGTCATCCTCGGCCGGCCCGACGGCAGCGTGCGCCTGCTGCGCCGCCAGGGGTGAGCGGCGGCCGTCAGCGCTCCGGGGGGCCCGGGGCGGGGTCGGCGCGGGACTCGGCGCGCCGCCTGACCCGGTTCATCACCACCGTGCCGGGCACGGCCGCGAGCAGCAGCGCGGCCGGGCCCCACAGCCAGGCGGGCAGCGGCGAGGTGACCACCGTGGCGACCACCACGGCGGCGACGATCAGCAGCAGGTCCCTGGGGCTGCGCAGCGCCTCACGCAGCAGCGCCCCCAGGCCGACCGGCGACGGCTTGGGGCCGGCCTCGACCCCGCGGGCCTGGGCGGCCTCGGCCGCCGCGCGCTGGCGCCTCAGGAGCTGGCGCGGCGAAGGACGACGGCGCCATTGTGGCCGCCCAGCCCCATCGAATTCGAGACGGCCACGTCGAAGCTGGCCTCCCGGCTCTTCAGGGGTACGTAGTCGAGGTCGCATGCGGGATCCGGGTCGTCGAGGTTGATGGTTGGCGGCAGGACCTGGTCGCGCAGGGCGAGGGCGCTGGCGATCACCTCCAGCGCGCCGGCGGCGCCGAACAGGTGGCCGGTCATCGACTTGGTCGACGACACGGCCAGGTGGTCGGCGTGGGCGCCGAACGCCCGCCGGATCGCCAGCGTCTCGGCCGGGTCGCCGACGGGCGTGCCGGTGCCGTGCGCGTTGACGTAGCCGACCTCCTCGGGCCGGACCCGGGCGGAGGCCAGCGCGTCGGCGAACATGTGGATCACCCCGCGGCTCTCCGGGTGCGGGATGGCCACGTGGTAGGCGTCGTTGCTGGCGCCGTAGCCGGCCACCTCCGCGTACACCTTGGCGCCGCGGGCGCGCGCGTGCGACTCCGACTCGAGCGCCACCACCGCCGCCCCCTCGGCGATCACGAAGCCGGCGCGGTGCCGGTCGAAGGGGCGGGACGCCGCCGGCGGGTCGTCGTTGCCGGGCGCCAGCGCCTGCATCTGGCAGAAGCCGGCCAGGATCAGCGGGGTGACGCAGGCCTCGGTGCCGCCGGCCAGGATCACGTCCGCGCGGCCGCGCTTGATCAGCTCGGCCGCCTCGCCGATCGCGTGCGAGCCGGTGGCGCAGGCCGACACCACCGCGAAGTTCACCCCGATGGCGCCGAGCTTGGTGGCGATGTAGCTGGTGGCGGTGTCGACCAGGACGTTGGGGATGAAGGTGGGCGACACCCGGCTCGGCCCCTTCTCGGCCAGCACGCGCTGCTGCTCCTCGATCATGCCGACGCCGCCGATGGCCGAGCCGACCACCACCCCGGTCCGCGTCGGGTCGACGGCGTCCAGGCCGGCGTCGGCGACCGCCTCGTCGGCGGCGGCGACCGCCAGCAGCATGCTGCGGTCCATGCGCCTGGCGTCCTTGCGCGAGGCGACCGTGGAGGGGTCGAAGCCGCGCACCTCGCCGGCGATGCGCACCGGGTAGGCGGACGGGTCGAAGGCGGCGATGGTGTCGATGCCGCTGCGGCCGGCGAGCATCGCCTCCCAGGTCGAGGGGGCGTCCAGCCCGAGCGGGTTGAGCGTTCCGATCCCGGTGATCAGCACCCGTTCCATGCCAGGAGGGTAGCAGCCCGGCTCAGCCGGGCTCTTCCTCTTCCTCGTCCAGTTCCTCGCGGGCGACGAACACCGCCAGGTCGGGGTCCAGGCCGAGCTCGGCGCCCTCCTCGGCGAGCAGCTCGTCCTCCACGCTGTCGGCCATCTCGTGCGGGTCGAGGTCGTCGGGGAGCCGCTCGGCGGGGTCGTCCCGGTCGTGTTCGTCGTGTTCGTCGTGTTCGTCATGCTCGGTCATGGGCTCGCTCCTTGCTCGTTGACGTACCCGAGGCGCTCGGCCAGCCGCGCGTGGTTGGCCCGCGCGACCCGCTCGGCCGCGACCGCCTCGGGCTGGGGCTCGACGACGTGCAGGGTCTCCGGCTCGGCGGTGAGGCCGAGGGCGACCAGGGCGGCGCCGCGGGCGGAGGCCTCCGGCTCGTCGACCACCCGGACCGGGCGGCCGAGGACGTTGGCCAGCGTCCGCTGCCACCAGGGTGAGGCGACGATGGCGCCGCCGGAGGCGACCACCTCCGGTTCGCCGGGCAGCGCGGCGGCGAGCGCCTCGTAGCCGGCGGCCAGCTGGAAGCAGACCGCCTCCAGGGTGGCCGCGACCAGCTCGGGGGCGCTGGTCGCCAGCGACAGGCCGGCGATCACCCCCGACCCGGCCCGCAGGTCCAGCGGCGGCCGCGAGCCGGCGTGGTAGGGCATGACCAGCACCCCCCCGGCCCCGGGCGGGACGGCGTCCAGGGCGGCCTCCAACTCGGGCCCGCCCGGCGCGGCCAGCACCGTGCGCAGCCAGGCGAACAGGTTGCCGGCGCCGGAGAAGGCCGCGCCGGTGACCAGCCGGCGGTGGTCGACCCGGTAGCGCCACAGGTCCGGGTGGAGGGGAGCCCCCGGGGCCTGGTGGACGGCCCGGATGGCCGCCGAGGTGCCGAGGTTGACGGCCACCCGCTCGGGCGTGACGCAGCCGGCGCCGACGTTGGAGGCCGCGCCGTCGCCGGTGGGCGGGTGCCAGGCGGCTTCCGCCAAGGCCGGCCAGCGGCGGCGCCCCGCCGGCCCGAGCCGCCCGGTCCAGTCCGGCGGCGCCAGCTCGGGCACGGCGTCCCTGCCGACCCCGGCCAGCTCCAGCGCCTCGGCGTCCCAGTCCATCGCCGCCAGGTCGAGCAGGCCGGTGCCGGAGGCCATCGACACCGAGACGCTCGGGTCGCCGAGCAGCGCCCCGGTCACGTACTCGGCGAGCCCCAGGTAGCGGGCGGGCGCCGGGGTCAGGTTCGCGGCCAGCCACGGCAGCTTGACGGTCCAGTAGGTGGTGTGCGGCCAGGCGCCGGTGGCCGCCTGCAGGCGGGCGGGGTCGGTGCGGCCGCGCAGCTCGCCGACCAGCCCGGCGGCGCGGGTGTCGGCCCAGGTGAGGGCGCCCGACAGCGGCCGCCCGCCGGCGTCGGCGGCGATCACCGAGTGCCACGCGCAGGAGACCGCCACCCGCCCGACCGCCTCCAGCCGGCCCTGGCCGGCCAGCTCGTCCAGGCACTCGCCGATGGCGCCGACCACCTGGTCGGGGTCCAGCTCGGCCTTGCCGTCGTCGGCCACCTCCAGGCTGGTCGGGCGCCTGGCCAGCGCGCCGGGGACGGCGTGGCCGCGCTCGTCGAAGGCCAGCACCCGCACCGAGGAGGTGCCGAGGTCCAGCGCCAGCACCTGCAACGCGCACCTCCTCGCCGGTCCGGGGCCATCGCCGGCACGGTATGGTACGACCGATGGGACGAGCGCCCCGGTCTTTGGTCCTCTGGGACATCGACGGCACGCTGGTGGTCGCCGGCCAGGTCGGCCGGGACATCTTCGCGGAGGCGTTCCAGGCGGTGGTCGGGCGGGCGCCGGAGGAGACCGCGGCCCGCATGGTCGCCATGGCCGGCCGCACCGACCACGAGATCGCCCTGGAGTTCCTGGCCCTGCACCAGGTCGCCGACGGTGAGACGCTGCTGCCGGCGTTCACCGACGCCCTCACCGCCGCGCTGGCCGCGGCCACCGTGACCCTGCGCGAGCGCGGCCGGTCGCTGCCGGGGGCGGCGGCCGCGCTGGAGGCGCTGGCGGCCGAGCCCGGGGTCGTCCAGTCGGTGCTGACCGGCAACGTGGAGGCCAACGCCGCCGTCAAGCTGGCGGCGTTCGGGCTCGACGCCCACCTCGACCTGGAGGTCGGCGGCTACGGCTCCGACGACCGCCACCGGCCCAACCTGGTCCGGGTGGCCAGGACCAAGGCCGCGCGCAAGCACGGCGGCTCCTTCGATGGGGCGGCGACCGTGCTGGTCGGCGACACGCCGCTGGACGTCGTCGCCGGTCACGCGGGCGGCGCCCGGGTGGTGGCGGTCGCCACCGGGCCCTACCGGCCCGCCGAGCTGCAGGCGGCCGGCGCCGACGCCGTGCTCCCCGACCTGCGCGACACCGCCGCGGTCGTCCGCGCGGTGCTGGGCCGGCCCTCTTCCTAGCGCATCAGACGGTCGGCGGTGGCGACCGACAGGCGGCGCGGCAGCAGCCGGTTGGACCAGGCGCTGGCGGCGTTGAGCCGGCCGGCGACCAGGCTCGGCCGGCCCTTCAGCATCGCGTCGACGCCGATCCTGGCCACCGTGGGGCTGCGCATCATCGCCAGCCGCTGGTAGCGGGTGGCCTGCTGGCCGGAGACCCGCAGGAACTCGGTGGCGACGATCCCGGGCGACAGCGCGGTCGCCGACACCCCGGTGCCGCGCAGCTCGTAGCTGAGCGCCTCGGTGAAGCTGAGCACGAAGCTCTTGGCCGCCGAGTAGACGGCGTAGCGCGGCGACGGCTGGTAGGCGCCGATCGAGGCGAGGTTCAGCACGAACCCGAAGCCGCGCCCGAGCATGCCCGGCAGGAACAGCTTGGTCAGGTGGACCGGCACCAGCACGTCCAGCTCCAGCATGTTGCGCTGGCGCTCCCAGTCGAGCTCGGCGAAGTGCCCGTACAGCCCGTAGCCGGCGTTGTTGACCAGCACGTCGACCGGGAGGCCGGCGCCCTCGGTGCCCCGGTGCAGTCGCTCGGGGGCGCCCGGGTCGGTCAGGTCGCAGACGACCACCTCGACCCCGGTCCCGTGGGCGGCGGCCAGCTCGCCTGCCAGCCGCCGCAGCAGCGGCTCGCGCCTGGCGACCAGGGTGAGGTCGGCGCCGCGCCCGGCCAGCTCGCGGGCGAAGTCCGCGCCGAGCCCGCTGGAGGCGCCGGTGACCAGGGCGTGGCGTCCCCGCAGGAGGTCCTTGCGCATCGTCTGCTCCTTGTGAACGACCAAAATTCTGGTTGGCACGGTTCTGCGCCCATGCGGGTGGAGATACACATACCGCAGTACAAGCATCCGTCCCGACGCACAGGAGGCGTCACCATGACGGAAGAGGCAACCCCTCGCGCGGCGACCCCGGCACCGGCGGCCATCACCATCGCCGACCCGGCGCCCCTGGGCCTGGCGGCCTTCGCGCTCACCACCTTCGTGCTCAGCTTCTTCAACGCGGGCTTGGTGGATAAGAAGGGCGAACCGGTCGTGCTCGGCCTGGCGCTGGCCTATGGCGGCATCGCCCAGCTGGCGGCGGGCATGTGGGAGTTCCGCAGGGGCAACACCTTCGCTGCGACCGCCTTCAGCTCGTACGGCGCCTTCTGGCTCTCCTTCTGGGCGTACGTCACCTTCTTCGCCACGAAGATCCCGGTGGGCAACCAGGGCTCGGCGGTCGGGCTGTACCTGATCGCCTGGGGGATCTTCACCACCTACATGTGGGTGGCGTCGTTCCGTACCACCGCAGCGGTCAACCTGGTGTTCTTCCTGCTGGCGATCACGTTCTTCCTGCTCGGCTGGGGGGATGCGGCGGACGCCAGCGGCATCAGCAAGCTCGGCGGCTGGATCGGCATCCTGACCGCGATCGCGGCCTGGTACGCCTCGTTCGCCGGGGTGACCAACTTCACCTTCGGCCGCGAGCTGCTGCCGGTCCGTCCGCTGCAGCGGGCCGGGGTGTAGCCAGAAGTCACTGCGCGGCGGCCAGGGTCACCGGCTGCAGGCTGGCCTGGCCGCCGTCGCGGTGGACCAGGTACACCTGCAGCTGGGGGAGGCCCGGCCCGGCCTTGAAGAAGAAGTCGGGCACGATCACCGCGAAGCTGTTGGCCGCCTCGCCGGGGCGGGGCGCGAACAGGCGCGACTCGCCGCCGACCTTGCCGTTGACCGCCACCAGCACGCTGGTGTCCTCTGGCTCCGGCGGCGTGGCGAACTTGCCGGAGACCAGCGCCGGCACCTGGCCGGACCTCGGCTCGACGCGCTTGTAGCGGTCCCAGTCGTCCAGCTCGGCGCTGGCGGCGGTCCCGGTGACCGGCCCGACCGCCGAGGGCGGCCCGTACACCAGGTCGGCGAAGCTGCCGAAGCGGTACAGCCCGCGCACGCCCTGGCTGGCGCGCACCAGCGTGTCGGTCTCCCCCCGGAGCACGATCGCCCAGTTGGACGGCCCGTCCCGCACCTCGCTGTGGCCGGGGATGTTGTACCACCACTTCTCGCGGCGGGTGCGGGCCGGGGCGCCGGTCTCGTCGAAGCCGTCCATCTTCCACGGCACCGTCACGTGCAGGATGCTGCTGACCGTCGGCAGCAGGTCGACCTGCTCCCAGTTGCGGTCGTCGACCCGCCCCTGCCGCTGCCCCGGCGCCTTGAGCAGCAGCGGCACCCACATCAGCGTCGGCGCGTTCTTCTGGCCGAGGCTGCGGGCCTTCTCCCCCGGGGCCCAGCCCTCGCCGTGGTCGGCGGTGAGCAGCACCAGGGACTTGTCGAACAGCCCGGTCGCGCGCAGCTTGGCCATGACCTGGCCGACCAGCTTGTCGGTGTAGGCGAGCTGCAGCAGGTGGCGCTCGTGGTTCAGCTCGCGGATGGGGACGGGCAGCTGGTCGCTGGGGTAGGCCCTGCCGAAGGTCTTGAAGTTGTACTCGCCGCCGGACGGTTGGTACCGCCAGGGGGCGTGGGGCAGCAGGACGTGCAGGAAGTACAGGGGCGGGCGCGCGCCGGGGGTGGTGGGCTTGATGGCCTGCAGGAGGTCGCGGAAGCGCGACGGCTGGTTCAGCCGCAGCTGGTTGAACCGGAAGGTGGGCGACAGCGGCTTGCCCGGGGCGGCGGCGGCCGCCTCGGCCACGGTGGTGTCGGCGTAGGAGGCTGGGTCCACGGCGACGTCGTAGGGCGAGATGATGTCCTTGAACAGGTGGGCCGACTGGTTCAGCACGGCGGGAAGGCCGCCGGGGCCGGCGGTCGACCGGGTGCCGGTGCACACCGTCGGCGGGCACAGCTGCGAGATCGTCTCGAAGGCCTTGACGTCGTAGCTCCTGGCCATGAGCGTGAACAGGTTGTCCGGGTACTCGGTGTAGGACGGCGCCTTGACCGCCGTCGGGTAGCGGCCGGTCAGCATCGCCGGCATCGCCCAGGGGGTGAAGCCGGACACGCCGGTGGCGTTGCGGAACCAGGTGGACTGGTCGGCGAACTTCGCGAAGTTCGGGTAGACCCGCCGGTCGATCTGCCCCTTGGAGTCCAGCAGGGAGGCGAGCGGGAACTCGTCGAAGAAGATCATCACCACCGGCGGCTGCTGCCCGGCCGCGACCGCCCGCCCGGCAGCGGCCGAGGTGTTGGCCCGCACCGGCAGCACCAGCTTGGAGACCGGCGAGACCAGCAGGAAGACCAGCGCGAACACCAGCGGCGCCGGGACCAGGTAGCGGACCCACAGGCGCAGCCAGGGCGCGCGCGCGTACAGCAGGCCGGCCAGCAGCCCGCCGGCAACGGCCAGCAGCACCAGGCGGGGCCCGCGCAGGTGGGTGAGCCGCTTGGCCACCTCGAGCGCCAGCAGCGTGAACAGCCCGGTCACGCCGACCAGGTGGAGCGCGCGCCGCAGCGGCTCCCAGGCCAGCCCGGCCAGCACCTCCACGGCCCAGCCGAGCAGCGCCGGCAGCAGCGCCACGGCGGCGACCAGCAGCAGGATGTCGAGCCGGTCGGCCCGCCGGAACACGAAGAAGTCCGGGCTCTTGCCGGTCACGTCGAGCAGCGGCTGGGCGATGGCGAAGCCGCTGAGCACGAACAGCTCCACCAGCGCCCACGGGTGCAGCCTGGCCGCCCAGCCGGCGCGCCCGCCGCCGTCCCGCCCGGGCTCCGCCCTGGCCTCCGCCCCCTCCTCGATCTCGCCGTCCACGCGCCCGCTCCTAGCCGCCGCTGACGGTCAGCGGACGGAGCCTGACCCGGCCGCCGGAGGGGTCGACCAGGAACAGCTCGATGCGGTTGGCGCCCTTGCCGAACAGGGTGTCGGGGGTGATCCCGGCGAAGTTGACCGGCGGGCCCTCCGGCAGGCTGTTGCCGTTCGACAGCCGCTCCCGGAAGGTCTCGGAGACGGCGCCGATCACGCCGTTGACGGCGATCGCCACCGCCGGGCGCTGCGGGACCCCCGGGGCGGGCTGGAGCACGCCGGTCACCGCGGCCGGGACCTTGCCCGACCCGGGATCGACCTGCTGGTACTGGTCCAGTCCGTCGACCGTGGCGCCGCCGCCGGAGGCCGCCTCCACCCCGACCTGGCCGGTGCGCTCGCCGACCAGGTCGGCGTAGCGCCCGAACTGGAACCAGCCGACATAGCCGTGGTCGGGCCGCAGCAGCCGGTCGGTGATGCCCTTGAACGCCTTGGCCTGGTTGGGCGGTCCGGGGAACACCTGGCGCACCCCGGGGATGGAGTAGAACACCTTGTCGCTGCCGGTCCGCGGGTCGGTCGCGCCCGCCTGCGACACGCCGTCGACCCGCCACGGCACCCGGATGCCGAGCAGGTCGGCGATCGTCGGGACCAGGTCCACGTGCTCCCAGTTGCGGTCGTTGGCCTGGGCGGCGGTCTGGCCGGGCCGCTTGATGAACAGCGGCACCCACAGCACCTGGTCGGCGTTGGCCGGGACCGCCCGGCGCCGGGCGAAGGTGTTGGGGATGAAGCTCATGCCGTGGTCGGCGGTGACCACCAGCAGGCTCTTGTCGTACAGCCCCTGCGACTTGAGCCTGGCGATCACCTGGCCGATCAGGCGGTCGGCCTCGGCCGTTTGCAGCAGGTGGCGCTGGCGGGTGAGCAGCGGCGGGTACGGCTCGCTGGTCCAGCCGTTGTTCCTCCCGCCTTCGCCGCGCTGGACCTCCTGGTACTTGCGGCCGTCGGGCAGGTAGTGCCAGGGCTGGTGGGGCAGCAGGATGTGGAGGAAGTAGAAGCTCGGCGCGTCGCCCGCGCGGATCGAGTCGAGGAAGCTGTAGTAGTAGCCGGGCAGGTTGCGGTAGCCGCCCGGCCGGGCGGCCGAGGAGCCGCCGGACGCGGCCGGCGCCGGCGCGGCGGCGGGCGCCGGGTTGAGCCAGGCGCCCGTCGGGTTCTCGTCGGTGTCCTGCGGCCACACGATCCGCTTGTAGACCCGGGCCGAGTCGCGCAGGGTCGGCTCCAGGCCGGCGTCGGCGGGCGCCGGGGCGGCGGTGGCGGCGCAGCTGTGCGGCGGGCACAGCTGGGTGACGATCTCGAACGGCTTGACCTGGTAGGACTTGCCCAGCAGCGTCAACAGCGTGTCCGGGTACTGGGAGATGGTCGGCGGCACGTCCTTGGCCGGGAAGCGGCCCTCCAGGGTGGCCGGCACCGCCCACTGGGTCAGGCCCGACACGGCGGTGGCGTTGCGGAACCAGGTCGAGTGGCCGGCGAGGTTCGCGAAGTTCGGGTACAGGCGGCGGTCGATCCGGCCCTTCGAGTCCAGCAGCGAGGTCACCGGGAGCTCGTCGAGCAGGATCATCACCACCGGCGTGTGCGCGGCGATGCGGACCCCGGGCACGTTCAGGTTCGCCGAGGAGCCCGACTCCGGCAGCACCAGCTTGGAGACCGGCGAGACCAGCAGGAAGATCAGCGCGAACACCACCGGCGCGGGCGCCAGGTAGCGCAGCCACAGGCGCACGGCCGGCCACTTGGCGTACAGCAGGCCGCCGGCCAGGCCGCCGAGGGCGGCCAGGGCGAGCAGCCGCACCCCGCGCAGCGGGGTGAGCTTCTTGCCGACCTCCAGGGAGAGGGCGGCCAGCAGGCCGCCGACCATCAGCAGGTGCAGGGCGCGGCGCAGCCGCTCTCCGCCGGCCAGCGCGGCCAGCTCGACCAGCCACAGGCACACCGCCGGCAGCACGGTGACCGCCAGCACCAGCAGCAGGATGTCGGCCCGGCTGGCGCGCCGGAACAGGAAGAAGTCCGGGGCCTTGCCGAGCACGTCCAGGAGCGGCTGGGCGATCGCGAAGCCGACCAGCGCGAACAGCTCCAGGAACGCCCACAGCCGCTCGCGCCCGGCCGGCCGCGGCGCCTCGCCGGCGGCGGCGGGCGCCGCGGTGGCGATGCCGGGGTCGGCGGGGACGTCAGCCATTCGCCGCCCGGGCGGTGGCGTGGTACAGCACCCGGGTCCCGGAGGGCAGCTCCTGGCGCTCGACCACGTCGAAGCGGTCGCCAAGCAGCCGCTCGAACACCTCCCGCCGGTAGTCGGCGTGCATGCCGGCCGGCTTGTTGGCCAGCAGGCGGTCGGCCATCGGGTCGGCCGGGTCGACGAACTCGACCACCAGCCGCGGCGCGATCGACCGCAGCCAGTCGACCAGCTCGGGCAGGGGCACGTTGCCGGTGATCGCC
>DASQWY010000398.1:0-13690 GCA_035640005.1 Actinomycetes bacterium | reverse complement strand
GCCGGCGCCCCCGCCGCCGGGCCGGCGCCCCAGCCGGCGGCGCCGCCGGTGCGGGCCGGCAGCGCCCGCGCGGCCGTGCAGCGGTTCCTGCAGGCCGCCGCCCGCGGCGACCGCGCCACCTCCTGGGCCCTGCTGGACCGCGCCAGCCAGGCCGCCTACCACGGCTCGCTAGCCCGCTGGGTGCGGGCGCAGGCCGACCGACCGCCGGTGCTGTCGGTGCGGGTCGGCGCGGACCGGCCCGCCGGCGCCGGCGCGGTGGACGTGACCGTGCAGGCCGCCCACCCGGGCGCGGTGGACCCGTTCGACGGCCTGACCCCTGGCAGGACGGTCGACACCTGGCGGGCCCGGCGCGAGGCGGGCGGCTGGCGGGTCGCCGCCGACCCGGTCAGGTCGCGGGCGCTGCTGCCCAGCGACCGCGGCGCGCCGGACGCGGTGACCGCCTGGGTGCGGCGGCTGCTCGGCTGCGACAGCCGGGGTGCCGCCGCCTACCAGAACGGCGACCTGTACGGGCCGGCCGCCCTGGCCGCCGCGCCCTGCCGCGAGCGTGGCCACTGGACGGTGGCGGCCGCCCGGCGCTTCGACAGCGCCAGCGACCCGCAGCCGTACGTGTCCGCGTTCGGGCCGGAGGTCGCCGGCTGGGCCCGGCTGGTCCCGGTCCAGGGGCCGCGCACGCGCTTCTCCGCGGTGGTCGCCCCGGTCGGCGACGCCTGGCGCGTGCTCGGCACCGACCCGCCGCAGGCAGGCCGCTGACAGGAGAGCTGACAGGAGACAGGAGGAGGTGCAGCCGACCCGATACCCGCCCCATCCGCTGTCCGGTCGACCGGCGAGCGCCGGCCCGGACGACCTCCGAAGGAGGAGGCTGTTGTCAAGGTTCCGCAAGCTCGTGACGGTGGGGGGGCTGGCCGCCTTGCTGGCGCTGGCCGCCGTCGCGGGCACCCTGGCGCCGTCGGCGGCGTCCAGCCACCGCGAGGCCCTGCAGATCGCCGAGGACCCGGTGGCCGACAACACCGACACCTACGCCTTCGTCAGCCCCGACAAGCCCGACACGGTCACCATCGTCGGCAACTGGATCCCGCTGGAGGAGCCGGCCGGCGGCCCGAACTTCCACAAGTTCGGTGACGACGTCAAGTACACCCTCAACGTCGACAACGACGGCGACGCGGTCGACGACATCGTCTGGGAGTTCCGCTTCCGGACGGTGGTCGGCAACCCCGGCACGTTCCTCTACAACACCGGCCCGATCGGCTCGCTGGACGACCCGGACCTGAACGTCCGCCAGTTCTACTCGGTCGCCAAGGTCGAGCACGGCCACCGCGAGGTGCTGGCGTCCGGGCTGCGGGTGGCGCCGGCCAACATCGGTCCGCGCTCGACGCCGAACTACGCCAGCCTGGCGCAGGCGGCGGTGGCGGACCTGCGCGACGGCAGCAAGGTGTTCGCCGGCCCGCGCGACGACCCGTTCTTCGTCGACCTCGGCTCGGTGTTCGACCTGGCCGGCCTGCGGCCGTTCAACGCCGCGCACCTGATCCGGCTGGACACGGCCAAGGGCCGCGACGGGGTCAGCGGCTACAACACCCACTCGATCGTGCTGCAGGTGCCGATCAAGCAGCTGACCGCCGACCACCAGGCGCTCACCGGGGCCGACGACCCGAACGCGGTCATCGGCGTGTACGCCACCTCGTGGCGCCGGCAGGTGAGGGTCCTCAAGGCCGAGGGCGGCGCGCCGTCCAGCCACGGTGGCTGGGTGCAGGTGTCGCGCCTTGGCATGCCGCTGGTGAACGAGGTCGTCATCCCGCTCGGCAAGAAGGACCGCTTCAACGCGTCCGACCCGGCCGACGACGCGCAGTTCGGCAGCTTCGTGCTCGACCCGGAGCCGGCCCGGCTGATCCCGGTGCTGTACCCGGGGGTGACCGTGCCGGCCGCGCCGCGCAACGACCTCGCCGCCATCTTCCTGACCGGCATCCCGGGGCTGAACCAGCCCCCGCACGTGGTGCCGTCGGAGATGATCCGGCTGAACATGGCCGTCGCCCCGAGCGCGCACCCCAGCCCGCTGGGGGTGCTCGGCGGTGACCTGGCCGGCTTCCCGAACGGCCGCCGGCTGGCGGACGACGTGACCGACATCGAGCTGCGCGCGCTGGCGGGGGCGACCCCGTTCACGCCCGACTTCAACAAGGCGCCCAACAACCAGCTGGGCGACGGCGTCAACGCCAACGACGAGCCGTTCCTCCACCAGTTCCCGTACGTGGGTACCCCCCACCAGGGGTACGCCAGCGACCCGCACTACGTCAGTGGCAGCACCTCGACGCCCTGACGCGCCGCTGGAGGGAGGGGCCCGGGCCTCCGGGCCCCTCCCCACCACGCGGCTAGTCAGGCCCGGCCGCGCCCGCGTGGCGGCGCTGCTGGCCACCGGCGTCCTGCTCGGCGTGCTCGCCGGCCGCTTCCTGACCGCGGGGGACGGCGCGCCGGAGGGGTCGCCGGCGCCGCTGGCGAGCGGCACCGAGGCGACCATCGCCGGCCTGCAGGCGCAGCTGCGGGTCGTCCCCGACGAGCCGCGCCTGCTCACCCGGCTCGGCGTCGCCTACCTGACCAGGGCCCGCGAGACCGCCGACCCGAGCTGGTTCACCAAGGCGGCGGGCGTCCTCGGCCACGCCGGCAGGCTCGCGCCCCGCGACGCCGACACCCAGACCGCGCTCGGCCTGCTCGACCTCGGCCGCCACGACTTCGCCGGCGCGCTCGCCTGGGGCGGGCGGGCCCGGCGGGCCAACCCGGACGCCACCGAGCCGCTCGGGGTCGTCTTCGACGCCCAGGTCGAGCTCGGCCGCTACCACCAGGCGGTCGCCACCGCCCAGCGGCTGGTCGACCGCAGGCCCGCCCTGGGCAGCCTGGCGCGCGTCTCCCACGTCCGCGAGCTGCTCGGCGACACCGACGGCGCGGTGGCGGCGATGACCCAGGCGGCCGCGGCCGGCACCGGCTCCCCCGCCGACCTCGCCTACGTCCACACCCTGCTCGGCAACCTGCAGCTGGGCGCCGGCCGCCTGGCGGCCGCCGCCGGCGCCTACCGGGCGGCCCTCGCCGACCAGCCCGGCTACCCGCTCGCCGAGGTCGGCCTCGGCCGGGTCGCGGCCGCCCGCGGCGACCTGGCCGGCGCGGCGCAGCTGCTGGAGCCGGCCGCCGCGCGCCTGCCGCTGACCACCACGGTGGCGCTGCTCGGCGACGTGCGCGCCGCCCAGGGCCGCGGCGGCGCCGCCGCCGAGCAGTACGGCCTGGTCCGCGCGATCGAGCGGCTCAACCAGGCCAGCGGGGTGGCGGTCGACCTGGAGCTGGCCCGCTTCGAGGCCGACCACGCCCGCGACCCCGGCGCCGACCCGGCCAGGGCCGTGCGGCTCGCCCGCCGGGCGCTGGCGGCGCGGCCGACGGTGTACGCGCAGGACGCCCTCGGCTGGGCACTGCGGCAGGCGGGCAGCAGCCGCCAGGCGCTGCCCCACGCCCGCGCCGCGGTGCGGATCGGCACCCGCGACGCGCTGCTCTGGTACCACCTGGCCGCCACCGAGGCCGACCTCGGCATGACCGGCCCCGCCCGCCGCGACCTGGCGGCGGCGTTCGCGATCAGCCCCTACCCGAGCGTCCGCGACCGGCCGGCCGCGGTCGCCCTGGCCGCCCGCCTGCGCGTGCGCGTCCCCGGCCCGGAGGCGGCCGGGTGAGGCGCCGCCGCTGGGGCCTGATGCACCGGGGAACCTCGAAGGGGTGCCCCGGACCCCTCCGGCGGGCCGCCGCGCTCGCGCTGCTGGCCGGCGCGCTGCTGGCGGCCGGGGCCGGGCGGGCCGCGGCGCACCCGCTCGGGAACTTCACCGTCAACCAGTACAGCGGGCTGCGGGTCGGCGCCGACCGGCTGGAGGTCGACTACCTGCTCGACCTCGCCGAGATCCCCACCTACCAGGCGCGCCAGGAGGTCGACGCCGACCACGACGGCCGCGTCGCCGCCGCCGAGGCGGCCGCCTGGCGGCAGCGGAGCTGCCAGCGGCTGGCCGGGGGCCTGCGGGCGCGGCTGGACGGCCGGCCGCTGCCGCTGGCGGTCGGGGCGGCCCGGCTCGCCTTCCCGCCCGGGGCCGGCGGGCTGCCGACCCTGCGGCTGGAATGCGGCCTGGCCGCCCCGCTGCCGGCCCTGCGCGGCGGCCACCAGCTCGCCTTCGCCAACGGCAACTACGCCGACCGGGTCGGCTGGCGGGAGGTGGTCGCCGCCGGCGACGGCGCCACCATCGAGGCGGCCGACGTGCCGGCCGCCAGCAGCAGCGCGCGGCTGACCGCCTACCCGGCCGACCAGCTGCGCTCCCCGCTCGACCAGCGCACCGCCACGGTCCGCTTCCACCCCGGCGGGCCGCGCGCCGCCACCGGGAGCCCGGTCCCGGGCGGAAATCCCGTCCCCGCGGTGGTGGACCGCGCCACCGGCGCGTTCACCGCGCTGGTCGCCAGGCGGCGGCTGTCGCCCGGCTTCGGGCTGGCCGCGCTGCTGCTGGCGGTGCTGCTCGGCGGCGTGCACGCGCTCGCCCCCGGCCACGGCAAGACGGTGATGGCCGCCTACCTGGTCGGCCTGCGCGGGTCGCTGCGGCAGGCGGCCACCATCGGCGCGACCGTCACCGTCACCCACACCGCCGGGGTGCTGGCCCTGGGGCTGCTGCTGTCGGCCTCCAGGGCGGTCGCCTCCGACCGGCTGTACCCGCTGCTCGGCCTGGCCAGCGGCCTGCTGCTGGCCGGGGTCGGGCTGGGGCTGGTGCGCCGCGCCCTCGGCGGCCACGCCCACCCCCACCCCCACCCGCACGGGCACGACCACGGGCACGACCACGACCACCGGCGGCCGGCGCCGCTGGGGCGGCGGGGGCTGGTGGCGCTCGGCCTGGTGGCGCTCGGCCTGGCCGGGGGGATGGTGCCGAGCCCGTCGGCGGTGGTGGTGCTGCTCGGCGGGATCGCCCTCGGCCACGCCTGGTTCGGGGTGGCGCTGGTGCTCGCCTACGGCGCCGGCATGGCCGCCACCCTCACCGGCATCGGCCTGCTGCTCGCCCACGCCAGGGGTCGGGTGGACCGGCACCTCGCCGGTCGCTCCAGGCCCAGGCCGCTGCTGGCCAGGGCGGCGCGGCTACTGCCGGTGGCGACCGCCTCGGTGATCGTGGTGGTCGGACTCGCCCTGGCCGCCCGCGGCGCCGCCGGCCTGTGAGGCGCTAGCTGACCGCGGCGGCCGGGGGCCGCTCGGCGGGCGCGGCCCGGGCGATGCCCAGCACGCCGGCCAGGAACTGGCCGGTGTAGGAGGCGGCGACCCGGGCGACCCGCTCGGGCGGGCCCTCCGCCACCAGCTCGCCGCCGCGGTCGCCGCCCTCCGGGCCGAGGTCCACGATCCAGTCGGCGGTCTTGACCACGTCCAGGTTGTGCTCGATCACGATCACCGTGTTGCCGCTGTCGACCAGCCGGTGCAGCACGCCCAGCAGCTTGTTCACGTCGTCGAAGTGCAGCCCGGTGGTCGGCTCGTCGAGCACGTACAGGGTGCGGCCGGTGGCCCGCTTGGCCAGCTCGCTGGCGAGCTTGACCCGCTGCGCCTCGCCGCCGGACAGGGTCGGCGCCGGCTGGCCGAGCTTGATGTAGCCGAGGCCGACGTCGTTGAGGGTCTCCAGGTGGCGGGCGATCGGGGGGATGCCGCCGAACAGCGCCAGGCCCTCCTCCACCGACATGTCCAGCACGTCGGAGATCGTGTGCCCCTTGTAGTGCACCTCCAGCGTCTCCCGGTTGTAGCGCTTGCCCTTGCACACCTCGCAGGTGACGTAGATGTCGGGCAGGAACTGCATGTCGATCTGGATGGTGCCGTCGCCGGCGCAGGCCTCGCAGCGGCCGCCCTTGACGTTGAAGGAGAACCGGCCCGGCTGGTAGCCGCGGACCTTGGCCTCGGGGGTCTGCGCGAACAGCCGCCGGATGTGGTCGAACACGCCGGTGTAGGTGGCCGGGTTGGAGCGCGGCGTGCGGCCGATCGGCGACTGGTCGACGTCGATGACCTTGTCGAGGTGCTCCTCGCCGGCCAGTGAGCGGAACCGGCCCGGGGAGGTCCGCGAGCGGTACACCGCCTGCATCAAGGCCCGCAGCAGCACGTCGTTGACCAGCGTCGACTTGCCCGACCCGGACACGCCGGTGACGCAGGTGAACACCCCCAGCGGCAGGCGCACCGACAGGTCCTTGAGGTTGTGCTCGCGCACCCCGGCCAGCTCCAGCCAGCGGGCGCCGGGCTTGCGCCGCCGGCGCGGCACCGCGATCGAGCGCTTGCCGGCCATGTACTGCCCGGTCAGGGACGCCTCCACCGCCTCCAGGTCGGCGAGGCTGCCCTGGGCGACGATCTCGCCGCCGTGCTCGCCGGCACCGGGGCCGATGTCCACGATCCAGTCGGCGGTGCGGATGGTGGCCTCGTCGTGCTCCACCACGATCAGCGTGTTGCCCAGGTCGCGCAGGCGCAGCAGCGTCTCGATCAGCCGGTGGTTGTCGCGCTGGTGCAGGCCGATCGACGGCTCGTCGAGCACGTACAGCACCCCGGTCAGGCCCGAGCCGATCTGGGTGGCCAGCCGGATCCGCTGCGCCTCCCCGCCGGCCAGGGTCGCCGAGGCGCGGTCGACGGTGAGGTAGTCCAGGCCGACGTCCAGCAGGAAGCCGAGCCGCGCGTTGATCTCCTTGAGGACGCGGGCGGCGATGAACGCGTCGCGGTCCGACAGCTCCAGGCCCTTGAAGAAGGCGGTCGCCTCCCCCACCGACATCGCCGCCACCTCCGCGATGTTGCGGCCGGCGACGGTCACCGCCAGGCTCTCCGGCCGCAGCCTGGTGCCCTTGCAGGTCGGGCAGGGCACCTCGCGCATGTAGGACTCGACCCGCTCGCGGACGCTGTCGGACTCGGCCTCGGCGTAGCGGCGGTTCAGGTACGGCACCACACCCTCGTAGCTGGTGTGGTAGGCGCGGGTGCGCCCGTAGCGGTTCTGGTAGCGCACGTACACCTGCTCCTGCGAGCCGTGCAGCAGCACCTTCTGCTGCGCGGGGGTGAGCCGCTGCCAGGGGATGTCGACGTCGAAGTCGTACGCCTCGGCCACCGCCGCCAGCAGCCGGTCGAAGTACTCACTGGCCCCCCGCCCCCACTGCCACGGCTGGATGGCGCCGTCGGCCAGCGACAGCGCCGGGTCGGGCACCACCAGCTCGGGGTCGACCTCCTGCTTGACGCCCAGGCCGGTGCAGTCCGGGCAGGCGCCGTAGGGGGCGTTGAAGGAGAAGTTCCGCGGCGCCAGGTCCTCGAACGACAGGTTGTCGAACAGGCACGCCAGGTGGGTGGAGAACTGCAGCTCGCGTCCCTCGTCGACCAGCTCGGCCAGGACCAGGCCGTCGGCCAGGCCGACCGCCGTCTCCACCGAGTCGGCCAGCCGGCGGCGGGCCTTCTCGTCGGAGGTGGGGCCCTTGGCGACCAGCCGGTCGACCACGATCTCGACGTCGTGCTTGTAGGTCTTGGCCAGGCGGATCGGCTCGGACAGGTCGCGGATCTCGCCGTCGACCCGGGCGCGCGCGAAGCCCTTGGCGGAGTAGCTGCGCAGCAGCGCCTCGTACTCGCCCTTGCGGCCCCGCACCACCGGGGCCAGCAGCTGGAAGCGGGTGCCGGCGGGCAGCTCCAGGATGCGGTCGACGATCTGGTCGGGGGTCTGGCGGGAGATCGGCCGGCCGCACCTGGGGCAGTGGGGCTGGCCGATGCGGGCGTACAGCAGGCGCAGGTAGTCGTAGATCTCGGTGATCGTGCCCACGGTCGAACGGGGGTTCTTGGAGGTCGACTTCTGGTCGATCGAGATCGCCGGCGACAGGCCCTCGATGAAGTCGACGTCCGGCTTCTCCATCAGGCCGAGGAACTGGCGCGCGTACGCCGACAGCGACTCGACGTAGCGGCGCTGGCCCTCGGCGTAGATGGTGTCGAAGGCCAGCGACGACTTGCCCGACCCGGACAGGCCCGTGAACACGATCAGCGCGTTGCGCGGCAGGTCGAGCTGGACGTTCTTGAGGTTGTGCTCGCGGGCGCCCCGGATGACGAGGCGGTCGGTGGCGCTCAGGTTCCCTTCCTTGGCTCAGGGGGAAGCTCGGATCGGCTCCAACATTGTAGGGACGGCTGTGACAATGTCCTGACCGCCGCCGACATTCCCGGGAGGCACCGATGCCCGACTTCGACCCCGCCCACGTCGACCGGGGCGGCCCGCCGCACCGCTACCCGGGCGGGCCGCTGCAGGTGACCAAGGTGCACGTCGGGCCGTACGAGAACAACGCCTACCTGCTGCGCGACCCGGAGAGCGGCGAGGCGCTGCTGGTCGACGCCGCCAACGAGGCCGAGCGGCTGCTGGCGGAGCTGATCGGCGACGCCCGCCTGGTCGGGATCGTCACCACCCACCGCCACTACGACCACAGCCAGGCGCTGGCCGGGGTGCTGCGCGCCCACGAGGTCTGGAACGGCGCCCACCCGGCCGACGCCGACGCCATCGCCGAGCAGGCCGGCGTCACCCCCGACCGGCTGCTGGAGCACGGCGACAGCCTGCGGGTCGGCCGCCACGCGGTGACGGTGCTGCACACCCCCGGCCACACCGACGGCAGCATCTGCTTCCTGCTGCCGGCCGGGCAGGTCCTCACCGGCGACGCGCTGTTCCCTGGCGGGGTCGGCAAGACCGACGGCCCGGCCGCGTTCGCGCAGGCGATCGCCTCGGCCGAGCGGCACCTGCTGTCGCTGCCCGGCGACACCCGCGTCTCGCCCGGCCACGGCGACGACACCCGGGTCGACCGCGAGCTGCCGCAGCTGGACGAGTGGAAGGCCCGCGGCTGGTGAGGCGCTGCTACCGCGGCGCCGGCGGGTCGCTGCGGTACAGGCCGAGCAGCAGCCCGTAGAGCGGCTCGCCGGGGGTGTCGGCGGCGTCGAACTCGGCGGCCAGCTCGTCCAGGCGGCTGGCGAACGCGGCGGCCCGGCCGGCCGGCAGGCGCGCCCGGTGGGGCCGCAGGTCGCCGTGGTCGGGCGGGGGCGGCTCCCTGGCGGCCAGCACCAGGCCGGTGGCGCCGGTGGCGCCGCCGAACCGCAGGGTCGCGGCGGTGCGGCCGTACCAGTGCTCGGTGCCGCCCTGCACCCGGCGGGTGCGGACCACCCGGACCAGCCCGGCCGCCTCCAGCACCTTCAGGTGGTGGCTGACGTTGCCCTTCAGCTCGCCGAGCGCCTCGGCGAGCTGGCCGACGGTGGCGGCCCGCCGGTCGAGCAGCCCGAGCAGCCGGTGGCGCAGCGGGTGCGCCAGCGCCTTGAACTGCCGCGGCGCGCTGATCTCCAGGTGGTCCCGCAGCTCGTAGTCGGGCATGCGCCAAGCGTCATCGACCGTTGACGCGCCCGTCAAGCCGCTTGCCCGCTGTTCGCGAAAGGAGCAAGGTTGGCGATACGGGTACGACCACCGTGCCGTCGGGAGGCGTGGTGCGCAGGTCGGTTGGCTGGCGGTGGCTGCTGGTGGTCCTGCTGGCCTGGCTGCTGGCTGCCGCGTGCGGCGGCCAGCAGCACCAGCGGCCGGCGGGCACCGGCCGGCCGGCGGGCGTGCCGGGGCAGCGGGACTACTGGCCCACGGCCGGCTGGCGCACCGCGCCGGCCGCCGCGGTCGGCATGGATCCCAAGCTGGTGGCCAAGCTGGACGCCCAGGCCGCCTACCATCCCCAGCTGCGCAGCCTGCTGGTCGTCCGCCACGGCGAGCTGGTCTACGAACGCTACTGGCAGGGCGACGCCCGCACCGGCCAGTTCGCCTTCTCGGTGACCAAGAGCTTCACCGGCGCCCTGGTCGGCATCGCCCTGGGCGACCACCGGATCAAGAGCCTGCACCAGACGGTCGCTGCGCTGCTCGCCCGCCACCTGCCGGCGGGCGCCGACCCGCGGCTCGCCAGGGTCACCGTCCAGCAGCTGCTGACCATGACCTCCGGGCTGGCCGGCGACGACTCGACCATAGGCGGCGACCCCGCCTTGATGGAGCGCCTGCAGCGGAGCCGGGACTGGGTGCGCCACATCCTCGGCCGCAAGCTGGTCACCACGCCCGGGACCGCCTTCGCCTACAGCAACGCCGGCTCCCACCTGCTGTCCGCGTTGGTGGCCGACGCCACCGGGCAGAGCACGCTGGCGTTCGCCCGCGCCAGGCTGTTCGGCCCGCTCGGCATCCACACCGAGCGGGCGCTGGTGGGGGTCGAGGTCCCCAACCCGTCCCCGGCCCTCCGGCAGGCCTACGCGCGGGCGGCGGTGGCCTGGCCCACCGACCCGCAGGGCTACTTCACCGGCTTCGGCGGGCTGAAGCTGCCCGCCCGCGACCTGGCCAAGCTCGGCTACCTGTACCTCAACGGCGGCCGCTGGGACGGCGCCCAGGTCATCCCCGCCGGCTACGTCCGCGCCTCCATCCAGGTCCAGAGCCACCCGCCGCCCGCCGCCGGCGTGGCCGGCTACGGCTACCAGTGGTGGGTGACCAGTGAGCACGGCCACCCGAGCTTCCTCGCCATGGGCTACGGCGGCCAGTTCGTCCAGATCGTCCCCGACCTGGACCTGGTGGTGGTGATCACCTCCGACGCCGCCAACCGGCGCTGGGACGCCGCGAACCTGGTCGGCGAGGCGATCGTCCCGGCCGTCACCGGCTGAGGGGGGCGAGGAAGCGGGCGGCGATCGGCGCGGCGACCTCGCCGCCGACGCCGCCGCCCTCCACCACCACCGCGAACGCTAGGTCGCCGCGGAAGCCGATGAACCAGGCGTGGGTCGGCAGCGGGTCGCCGCTGCCGAACTCGGCGGTGCCGGTCTTGCCGGCGACCCCGGCGGGCAGGCCGGCGCCCTCGGCGGTGCCGCCGGTGACCACCAGCCGCATCAGCGTGCGCAGCGTCCCGGCGACGGCCGGGTCGAGCGGCGCCGGCGCGGCGCCGGCATCCCCGCCCGGCGCGGCCACCAGCCGTGGCTTCCGCCAGCGGCCGTCGGCGGCGGTGGCGGCCACGGTCGCCATCTGCAGCGGGCTGGTGGTGACGCGGCCCTGCCCGAACGCCTCGGCGGCCAGGTCGGCCGCGTCGGCGGCGGGCGGCACCTGGCCGGTGACCGCCGGGATGCCGGGCGAGGGGTCGCTGCCGAAGCCGAAGCGCGCCGCCGCCGCCCGCAGCCTGGCGGCGGTCAGCCGGCGGGCGGCCAGGCCGACGAAGGCGGTGTTGCAGGACTTCGCGAAGGCGGTCCGGAACGGGATCGAGCCGAGCTGCTCGTGCTCGAAGTTGCCGAAGGTCCGCCCGCCGACCTTGACCTGCTTGGGGCAGGCGACCTGGTCGTCGGGGCCGAGCCCGCTGGCCAGCAGCGCCGCCGCGGTGACCACCTTGAAGGTCGACCCGGGCGGGTAGCGGCCGAGCAGGGCGCGGTCGAAGCCGTCGTAGGGCGGGGTGTTGACCACCGCCAGCAGCTCGCCGGTGGAGGGGCGCAGGGCGACCAGGGCGGCCGGCTTGCCGTGGGCGCCGGCGGCCAGGGCGCGCTCGCCGGCCTGCTGCTCCTTGGGATCCAGGGTGGTGCGCAGCGCCTCGCCGGGGGTGGCGGGGAACCGCTGCAGCACCGTGGCGGTGGCGCCGCCCGCGCCGACCAGGCGGACGTCGCCGCCCGGCCTGCCGGCCAACTGCCGCTCGAACGCCGCCTCCAGGCCGTTGCCGTGGCCGACCAGGTCGCCGGCCTGGTAGGCGGGGCCGAGCCGCCGCAGGTCGTCGGCGGTGACCGGGCCGAGGCCGCCGAGCAGCAGCCGCGCCGACGGCGGCCCGGCCGTCACCCGGCCCTGCGCCTCGGCGGACGACAGGCCGGGCACCGGGTGCAGCTGGTCGCGGACGGCCAGGTAGCGGGCGCGGGGCAGGGTGACGACCGGGGTGAGCTGGTCGGGCTGGCGCGCGGCCTGGTCGAGGGCGGCCCTGGCGGCCGCCGCAGGCACGCCGGCGTGCGCCTGCAGGGCGGCGGCGACCTCGGCCCGGTCGGTGACGTGCCCGCCGACCACGTTGACCACCACCACCGGGCCGGGCCCGGCCAGCCGCGAGCCGTCGGCGGCCAGGATCGGCGCCCGCGGCGGCCAGGAGCGCCGGCGCTCGAAGTGCTCGCCGGCGGTCAGCTCGGGGTGCAGCGCCGCCGGCGACCAGTCGACCAGCCAGCGGCGGTCGCGGCGCAGCAGCCGCAGCTCGCCCTGGTAGCTCCAGTCGGCCAGGGCGCGCAGGCCGAGCCGCGCCTGGAACGGCACCTCGGCGCGGCCGCCGTGGGTGCGGGCCCTCCCGGGCGTGAACCGCAGCGTGGTCACCCGCAGGCGCTTCAGCATGTCCTGGTGGCGGGCGGTGAAGTCGGCCGGCGGCGCGGCGGCCAGCCGCCGCATCGCCGGCCAGTCCTGGCGGGCCCAGGCGTCCAGGTAGGTGGCGGCCACCTCGCCGGGGGTGTCGCGCGTCCGCAGCAGCAGCCAGGCGCCGCCGCCGCCGGCGGCCAGGGCGAGCACCAGCGCCACCGCCAGCAGCGCCCTGGACCGGCTCACGCGCGGCACCTCCCAGCCGTCCGCCTCCTCCGAGCCCAGGAGTCTACGGGTTGTGCCGGGCCGCCGCGCGCTAGCCGACCCCGGCCTCGGCCATGCCGCGCAGCTCGCGGCGCAGGTCGGCGACCTCGTCGCGGAGGCGGGCGGCGTACTCGAAGCGGAGGTCCTTGGCCGCCTCGTGCATCTCCTCCTCCAGGGAGGCGATCAGCCGCTCCAGGTCGGCACGGGGCATGCCGCTGACGGCCGGCTCGCCGCCGCGGCGGCCGGCGCGGCCGCGCGCCGGGGTGGGGGCGCGGCCCTTGCGGGCCCTGGTCCCGACCGGCTCGCCCTCCTCCTCGCCGCGCAGCGACTGGATGATGTCGGTGACCCGCTTGCGGATCGTCTGCGGGTCGATGCCGTTGGCGGCGTTGTAGTCCAGCTGCAGCTTGCGGCGGCGGTTGGTCTCGTCCAGGGCGCGGCGCATCGACGGGGTCACCTGGTCGGCGTACATGATCACCTGGCCGTCGACGTTGCGGGCGGCGCGGCCGATGGTCTGCACCAGCGAGGTCTCCGAGCGCAGGAAGCCCTCCTTGTCGGCGTCCAGGATCGCCACCAGGGTGACCTCGGGCAGGTCGAGGCCCTCGCGCAGCAGGTTGATGCCGACCAGCGTGTCGAACTCGCCCAGGCGCAGGTCCCGCAGGATCTCGATGCGCTGCACCGTGTCGATCTCGGAGTGCAGGTAGCGGACGCGCAGCCCCATCTCCAGCAGGTAGTCGGTCAGGTCCTCGGCCATCTTCTTGGTGAGGGTGGTGACCAGCGTCCGCTGCTGGCGGTCGACG
Organism: Actinomycetes bacterium; assembly: GCA_035640005.1. Classification (GTDB taxonomy): domain Bacteria; phylum Actinomycetota; class CALGFH01; order CALGFH01; family CALGFH01; genus DASQWY01. Next base: position 312 of record DASQWY010000398.1, on the reverse strand, counting down.
CGCAGCTTGACCTCGTGGATCAGGTCGTCGATCTGGCCCTTGGTGGGGCGGACCAGCACCTCCGGGTCGACCAGGCCGGTGGGGCGGATGACCTGCTCCACGATGCGGGTGGACTCGCGCCGCTCGTAGTCGCCGGGGGTGGCCGACACGAACACCCGCTGGCCGATCCGCTCCAGGAACTCGTCGAAGCGCAGCGGCCGGTTGTCGCTGGCCGACGGCAGGCGGAAGCCGTGCTCGACCAGGGTCGCCTTGCGGCTGCGGTCGCCCTCGTACATGCCGCCGATCTGCGGGACCGTCTGGTGCGACTCGTCC
>DASQWY010000397.1:0-4050 GCA_035640005.1 Actinomycetes bacterium | reverse complement strand
CATCGGGCGGTCGCCGTCGACGGCAAGACCCTGCGCGGCAGCGGCCATCACGGCCAGGCGCAGGTCCACCTGCTGGCAGCGATGGACCACACCAGCCGCGCCGTCCTCGCCCAGACCGACGTCGAGGCCGCCACCAACGAGATCGCCCGGTTCCGGCCGCTGTTGGACCACCTGGACCTCACCGACACCGTCATCACCGCCGATGCGCTCCACACCCAGCGTGAGCACGCCCAGTGGCTGGTCACCCACAAGCACGCCGCGTATCTGCTGCTCGTGAAGGCCAACCAACCCGCGCTGCACCGCCAGCTCAAAGCCCTGCCGTGGCGGGACATCCCGGTCGCCGACCACACCCGCGACCGCGGCCACGGCCGCGTCGAGACCCGCCGCCTGCAGGTCACCACCGTCGCCGGCCTGGACTTCCCCCACGCCACCCAGGCGCTGCGGATCACCCGCCGGGTCCGGTCGCTTCCCGGAAGGCGGTGGCGGACCGTGACGGTGTACGCGATCACCAGCCTCACCGCCGCCCAAGCCCATCCCGTCCGCCTGGCCGACTGGGTCCGTGGGCACTGGGGCATCGAGGCGCTGCACCACATCCGCGACACCACCTACGCCGAGGACGCCTCCCAACTCCGCACCGGCACCGCCCCCCGCGCCATGGCCAGCCTGCGCAACCTCGCCATCGCCATCCTGCGCGCCCACGGCCACCCCAACACCGCCGCCGCGCTCCGATGCAACGCCCGCGACGCCACCCGACCCCTCGCACTCCTGGGCATCACCAGCCCATGAAACCGACTCCAGCACGTCGCCGAGGCCCGGGGGGCCTCCACGCATCTGTGCCTCAAGCCAGCTATCTCATGCCAGCGAAGCGCGAGATAGGCGGTGATGGTCGACGTCGACGGGCATCGGCCCCTGACGAGATTTCTTGGGTGACGTGTCAATCTGGGCGGGGCCTGTTCGTAGTTGGGTGCGAGGCGGGAAGGGCCCGCCCACCAGCAGGAGGACACCATGACGCACTACCTGTTGTCGGTCCACAGCGTCGAGGGCGAGGTCCGCGAGCCGATGACCGACGAGGAGATGGCCCAGTCCCACAAGCAGCTCGGCAGCCTCGAGCAGGAGCTGAAGTCGTCCGGCGCCTGGGTCTTCTCCGGTCGCCTGCACCAACCCGACACTGCTACCGTCGTGCGCTTGTCAGGCGGCGAGGTGGTGACCACCGACGGCCCCTTCGTGGAGTCCAAGGAGCATCTCGGCGGCTTCTACATCATCCAGGCCGAGGACCTCGATGCCGCACTCACCTGGGCGTCGAGGGTCACCGAGGCCATCAAGGTGCCGATCGAGGTCCGGCCGTTCGCGGGCTTCGAGGCCTGACGGCGTGGGTGACGGCGACGCCGCAGCCAGGCTCGACGCAGCCGAGGTCGGCCGGATCTTCCGCGAGGAGTCCGGCCGATCGCTGGCCGCCCTGATCGGCGTCTTCGGCGACATCGACCTGGCCGAGGATGCGGTGCAGGAGGCGTTCACCGTCGCCCTGGGCAGGTGGCCGGGCGACGGCGTGCCGCCCAACCCGGGCGGCTGGATCACCACCACCGCCCGCCGCCATGCCATCGACCGCCTGCGCCGCCAGGCGCGTGGACGGCAGTTGCTCAGCGAGGTGGCGGTGCTCGCACCCGGCAGCGACGATCCCGGCATGCCCAAGGAGGTGGGACCTGTGCAGGATGACCGGCTTCGTCTCATCTTCACCTGCTGCCACCCGGCCCTGTCCACCGAAGCGCAGGTGGCGCTGACCCTGCGCCTGCTCGGCGGCCTGTCGACTAAGCAGGTCGCCAGCTCCTTCCTGGTGACCGAGGCGACGATGGCGGCACGTCTGGTGCGGGCCAAGCGCAAGATCAAGGTGGCGCGGATTCCCTACCGCGTGCCGCAGCCGCACGAGCTGCCCGACCGCCTCCGGCCCGTGCTGGCCGTCGTCTACCTCATCTACAACGCCGGGCTGCGCAGCCCGGCCGAACCGGGGCTGTGCGCAGAGGCGATCCGGCTGGCACGGATCGTGGTGGCACTCATGCCGGACGAGCCAGAGGTGGCCGGCCTGCTGGCGCTGTTGCTGCTGACCGAGTCCCGTCGCGCGTCGCGAACCCGGCCCGACGGCTCCCTGGTGCTGCTCGGCGAGCAGGACCGCACCCAATGGGATCGGGCCTTGGTCCAGGAGGGCCAAGCGATCGTGCGCCGGTGTCTTCGCCGCAACCAGCCCGGTGCGTATCAGCTGCAGGCCGCCATCAACGCGGTGCATGCCGACGCCCTGACGATCGAGCAGACCGACTGGTCACAGATCGTCGCCCTGTACGACCAGTTGCTTGCGGTCGCCCCCACGCCGGTCGTGGCACTCAACCGCGCCATCGCCATCGGCGAGGTGCAGGGTCCCGCTGCGGCGCTGGCGCTGGTGGACGAGTTGGCCCTGGACAACTACTACCCGTTCCACGCCGCGCGTGCCGATCTGCTCCGGCGGCTGGGCCGGAACAGCGAGGCCGCGGCCGCCTACGAGCGTGGGGCAGCCATGGCGCCGACGGACGCCGAGCGGGACTTCCTCAGGCTGGGTGGCCGGGCTTCGCGCTGAGCGAACCGGTGACGTCGAGCAAGTGGCGGGCGCAGGCTTCCACCTCGTCGCAGAAGCGCTCGACGGGGCCGCAGGCGGAGATGATGCTCGCGACGGTGCCGTCGTGCCCAGGTTCGGGCTGCGACCGACCCGGCGCCCTCCCGTCGTTCACCGATGGCCGTATGCTCCTCCCGAGCACTGCTGGGGCTCGCGCACCCCTGGGCATCACAAGCCCATGAAACCGACACTCCGGCACTTTGCCGAGGCCCTGGGGGTGCGGCCGGCACTTGTATCCCTTGCTCTTGCATGTACTTCATGAGGTTCGCCATGGCGACGGGGAGTTCGCGGTTCGCCTCCTCGGTGCGCGTGAAATACACAATCTCGCATCCCGCGAAGGTGATCGGCGTGTGCCCGGGTCCGACGAAGAACGCGTCGCCGGCCTCGTACACCTCCTCCACCCCGCCGGCTGTCCGCATGCCGTACTTGCCCTTCAGCACATAGCCCATGTGGGGCGCCTGGCACTGATCGTTCGGTGCGCCCTTGAAGAGAAACGCGGCGTCCAAGTCGACCAAGTGGGTTTCCATGCTGACGGTCCAGCCATCGAGCTCGTGAGAATACGCGTCAAGCACCCCTGGTATCGGTTGGTGAGAAGCGGTTGTCTTCGATCCTTTCGGCATCTTCTCCCCTCCCAAGCAGTGGGCCTGTCGCTTCCTGTGCGCCTCGACCCGAGCAGCATGCCAACGTTCCACTCCGTCGTGTCCGCGCTGGTGAGGTCCACCACCCGAACATCCCGGTTGATCCGCCGGCAGCCGAGTTACTAAGCCGTTCACAAGTAAGTTGACTTTGTGGTCGGGATCTGGTCGAGTCGGCGCATGCGTGATGACGACGGCCGCAAGCTCGACCACAAGACCCTGGAGCAGCTGCGCACCCGCGCGGTCCGGCAGGTCGAGCAGGGCGCCCACCCCGAGGACGTCGCCGCGGCGCTGGGCATGACCCGCGCGGCGGTCTACGGCTGGCTGGCCAAGTACCGCGAAGGCGGGTTGGAGGCGCTCAAGGCCAAGCCGGTCCCCGGGCGGCCACCGACCCTCTCGGGCGCCCAGCTCGCCCGGGTGCACCACCTGGTGGTGGGCAACGACCCCCGCCAGTTGCGCTTCGCCTTTGCGCTGTGGACCCGTCAGATGATCCGCGAGCTGATCCGCCGCGAGTTCGGCGTACGGCTGTCGGAGGTGAGCGTGGGGCGGCTGCTGCGCAAGCTGGGGCTGTCCCCGCAGCGGCCCCCGTACCGGGCCTACCAGCACAACCCCGAGGCGGTGGCGCGCTGGAAGGCCGAGACCTACCCCCGGCTGCGCGCCGAGGCTGCGGCAACGGGCGGCACGATCTACTTCGCCGATGAGGCCGGGGTGCGCTCCGACTACCACGCCGGGACCACCTGGGCGCCGGTCGGGCAGACCCCGGTGGTGGCCGCCAAC
>DASQWY010000396.1:0-4184 GCA_035640005.1 Actinomycetes bacterium | reverse complement strand
CGCCGCCGGCCGACACCGCCAGCACCCCGGCCACCGCCCAGCCGAGCCAGCCGATACGCCTGCCGAACAGCCTCATCTGCGTTCCCCTCGAGTCGACGACGAACTGCCTGTCACCCGGGATCGTCCCGCGCGTTCGTTGGCCGCAGCCGCCGCCCCATGTTCGGGTTCGGTTAAGAGCTCAGGACCCCGCCACGAAGTCCTCCGGGCCCAGCCGCAGCATCTCCACCGGCTCCCCGCCCACCAGGTGCCGCTCGACCAGGCCGGGCACGTCCGCCTCGGTCACCCCGCCGTACCAGACGTTGTCCGGCACCACCAGCATCGCCGGCCCGGCGAGGCACGCCTCCAGGCAGCCGCTGGCGACCACCTTCACCCCCGTCAGCAGCCGCCGCCCCTGTTCCTCCCGCAGGGCGTTGAACACGTCGGCGGCCCCCCGGTCCATGCACGACCCCTTCGGATGCCCCTCCGGCCGCTGGTTCAGGCAGACGAACACGTATCGTTCCGGCATCGCCATCTGGCAGCTCTCCATGGCGCTCGCGTGTTGACCCGCGCCGACGCTACCCGCCGTGGCGAGGTCTGGCCACCGCCGGTCCCCGGCAGTCTGTACCGCGGGACGGTAACCGCGGCGGTTTTCGGGTAGTCCAGGTGGCGACCGGTTCAGCTTGAGTCGCCTGGAGGTGGTAGGACGTGCCAGAGGGCGAGCCGTGTCCGTACTGTGCCTTCCTTGCGGCCAATCCCGAGGATCTGCGCCAGCACCTGCTGCACCTGCACCCGGAGGTCGAGCCGGAGCCGGACTGGTGGGATCCGGACGCCGTGGAGCCGCCGCTGCTACAGTGACCTGCGGCCAGGAGGGCGGCGGGTGAACGACGAGGAACTGCGCGGGCTGATCGCCGGCGCGCGGGTGATCGCGGTGGTCGGCCTGTCCGCCAACCCCGACCGGCCGTCCAACCAGGTCGCCTGGTACCTCCACCACCAAGGCTACCGACTGTACGGGGTGAACCCGCGCTGCCCCGACGCCGAGCTGTTCGGCGGCGTGCCGATGGTCGCCGCCCTCGACCAGGTGCCGGAGCCGATCGACATCGTGGACGTGTTCCGGCGGCCCGAGTACACCCCCGAGGTGGCCGCGGCGGCGGTCGCCGCCGGCGCCCGCGCGCTGTGGCTGCAGCTCGGCATCCGCAGCGCCGAGGCGCGCGCGATCGCCGAGCGGGCCGGCCTGGCCTACGTCGAGGACCACTGCCTGAAGGTGGAGCACGCGCGCCTGCTCGGCCGGGACGGGCGGACCCGCCGGGCCGGCTGAGCCCGCCAGGCGGGTCAGGCCAGGCCGCGGCGGGTGGCCGCCGGCGGGCGGCGGCCAAGGATTGCCTCGGTCATGCGCACCGCCCGCACGGTCGGCCCGACCTGGTGGACGCGGACCAGGTCGGCGCCCTTGAGCACGCTGACCACGGCGGCCGCCAGGCTGCCCTCCAGCCGCTCGTCCAGCGGCAGGTCCAGGGTCTCGCCGATGAAGTCCTTGTTGGAGCAGGCGACCAGCAGCGGGTAGCCGAGCCCGGTCAGCTCCTCCAGCCGCCTGGTCAGCTCCAGCGAGTGGAAGGTGTTCTTGTGGAAGTCGTGGCCGGGGTCGATCACCAGCCGCTCGGCGGGCACGCCGTGGCGGCGGGCCAGCGCCGCCCTGTCCAGCAGGAAGGCGCGGACCTCGGCGACCACGTCGTCGTAGGCGGGCCGGTGCGGGCGGGTGCGGGGCGGGCCGCCGGTGTGCATCACGATCAGGCCGGCGCCGGCCTCGGCGGCGGCCTCGGCCACGGCCGGGTCGCGCAGGCCTGAGGGGTCGTTGACCACGTCGGCGCCGGCGGCCAGCGCCCGCCTGGCGACCGTGGCGCGGAAGGTGTCGACCGAGACGACCGCGTCGGTCCGTTCGCGGACCGCGGCGACCAGCGGCAGGACCCGGTCGAGCTCCTCGGCCTCGTCGACCGCCGGCCCGGGACCGGCCTTGACCCCGCCGATGTCGACCCAGTCGGCGCCCTCGGCGACGGCCCGTTCCGCCGCGGCCACGGCCGCCTCGAACCCGAAGGTGGCGCCGCGGTCGTAGAAGGAGTCCGGGGTCCGGTTGACGATCGCCATGACGGCGACCTGCTGGCCGAAGTCGAAGGTGCGCCGGCCGAACGTGCGTCGCATGCGAGGATGCTAGTGGAAGGAGGTGCGGTGCGGGCTCGGCTGCAGGCGCGGGTGGCGGTGGCGGCGCCGCCGGAGGTCGTGTTCGACGCGGTGAGCGACTGGGATGGCCAGTCGGGCTGGATGGTGCTGACGCGGGTGTCGTCCGACGGCGGCCCGCACCGGGTGGGGGAGCGGCTGCTGGCGGTCACCGGCGTGGCCGGGGTCGGCTTCCGCGACCCGATGGAGGTGACCCGCTTCCAGCCGCCGCGGCGGGTGGACGTGCGGCACCTTGGGCGGGTGGTGCGCGGCACCGGCAGCTTCCTGGTCGAGCCGGCCCCGGGCGGCGCCTGGCTGACCTGGGTGGAGGACCTGGAGGTGCCGTTCGGCGCCGCCGGCCGGCTCGGCTTTGCCGTGGCCGGCGCCGCGGTGCGCCCGCTGCTGCGGCGCAGCCTGCGCAACCTCGCCAGGCGCCTGGAGGCCGGCCGGCGGCGCTGACGCTGGTGGCGGGGCCCGGCCGCCGCGTAGCATCGGTGCCCAGGCCCGCCGGACCGCCCTGGAGGCTCGACATGGCCAACCTGCTGCAAGGCGGCAAGGGCCGCCCCCTGCATCCCATGCTCGTGCACTTCCCGGTCGCCCTGTACCCGACCAGCCTGCTGTTCGACCTGCTGTCGCGGCTGGCCGACGACGGCAACAAGTTCGTGGTCGGGGCGTTCACGCTGATCGTGACCGGCCTGGTGGTCTCGCTGCTGGCCATCCTGGCGGGCTTCGCCGACTTCCTGCTGATCGAGGGCGGGGGCCGCACCTGGCGGATCGCCGTCACCCACATGTCGCTGCAGCTGGTCACCTGGGGGCTGTTCCTGGCCAACGCGGTCCTGCGCGGCCGCGACCTGGACGTGACCGTCACCCCGGTCGGGCCGGTGCTGCTGAGCGTGCTCGGGGTGGTCACCCTGTTCGCGGGCGCGGCGCTCGGTGGCGAGCTGGTGTACCGCCACGGGCGCCGGGTGCTGCTCCCCGCGCCCGAACCGGAGGGCGACGACCTGGCGGCGCCCGACCCCGAGCGCCCCGCCCGCCCCTGACCGGCGGTTACCCGAGGAACGCGTCCAGGTCGGCGGCCTCGAAGGGGACGCCGGCGTCGCGCGCGGCGGCGGCCAGGGCGGCGGTGGCCCGGCCGAGGGCCAGCACCTGGGTGGCGGGCGCGGCGGCGGGGTCGAGCAGCCGCCGGTAGTCGGCGGTGAAGCCACCGGGCACCGCGCCGGTGGTCGCGGTGGCCCGCAGCGCGTGGGCCAGGTCTCGGTAGGGGGTGCGGGCCAACAGCCCGACGACCAGGGCGGCCAGCACCGCCGACTCCTTGACGGCGGTGGCGGTGGCGGCCAGGTCGCCGCGCAGCTCGGCCGCCCGCGCCCTGGCCTCCCAGGAGAGCAGCTGGACCAGGTCGTAGCCGGCGGCGGCCAGGAACGCCTCGTCGCCGGCCTGCTCCACGGCCGCCTCGTGGACGTGGCGCAGCTTGTGGAAGAAGTCCCCGGGGTCGTGCAGGGCGAGCTGGTGGAGGTACTGGTCGGCGGCCAGCGGCCAGGCCGGGCCGATCTGGCCGGCCTCCTCCAGGTAGGCGTCGGCGGTGATGGTGGCCAGGTCCACCACCGTGCCCCGGTACAGCAGCAGCCGGTCGGGCACGGCGACCTCCGCGCCGGCGGTGACCACCGCCAGGTCCAGGTCGCAGCCGTCGCCGTCCTCGCCCCTGGCCGCCGGGCCGTGCACGCCGACGGCGACCAGCGCCCCCTCGCCGTGCCTGGCGAGCAGCCGGCCGGTCAGCTCGCGGGCCAGCCCGAGCCGCTCCTGCTGGGTCATCCGCCAAGGCTACATGCCGTTTGCGCCGAGCCCACGCCGGGCACGCAGCTTGCTGGAGGTTCCCCATGGCGACGGTAGGACGGCGGGTGGCCGAGGAGGACCGCGGCCGGCTGGCCGAGCGGCCCGGGCAGATCCCCGCCCGGGGCTGGCGGGACATCCTGCTGCGGGTCAAGGCCGGGGTGAAGCGGGAC
>DASQWY010000395.1:0-14454 GCA_035640005.1 Actinomycetes bacterium | reverse complement strand
GCTGCGCCTGGTGGCGGTCGCGCCGGCGGGCAGCAGCTCGTGGCCGCGGTGGCGGCAGACGTTGGCGAACGCCCGCAGGCGCCCGTCGGCGCCGCGGACCAGCAGCACCCCGGCGCCGCCGACCCGCACCGCCCGCTGGCCTCCGGCGGCCAGCTCCTCGTCGCGGCCGACGCACACCCAGGAGTCGGTGAAGAACCGCTCCAGCTCGAAGGCGAGCACCCGCTCGGAGGTGTAGGCCTCGCGTGGCAGCATCACGCTCTGGCCGAACGGCGCCAGGGCGCCGGCGAGCTGGTCGGGGGTGAAGGGCGAGGCGGCGGGGGCGGTGTCCAGCATGGTGGGACCTCCGGCCTACTTCAACTGACTGTTTAGTCAGTATAGGCGGGGCAGGGCGCGCGCGACCAGCGCCGCCGTACACTTCGCGGGTGGCGCGGATCAAGGCGGACGTCCGCCGCGAGGAGATCCTCAGGGCGACCTGCCGTGAGGTCATCGCCCGCGGCTTCGCCAGCACCCGCGTGGCCGACGTGGCGGCGGCGCTCGGCATCTCCAGCGGCCTGGTCTTCTACCACTTCGACTCCAAGGAGCGGCTGCTCGGGGAGGCGTTCCGCTACGCCGCCCAGGTCGACCTGGACCGCCTGGCCGCCACCGCCGCCGGCGACGGCAGCGCCGCCGAGCGGCTGGACCGGATCCTGCGCCTGTACTCCCCGGCCGGCAGCTCGGAGTCATGGATCCTGTGGATCGACGCCTGGGGGCAGGCGCTGCGCAGCCCCGAGCTGGCCGCCGTCTCCCGCCAGCTCGACCTGCGCTGGAAGGACACGCTCGCCCAGGTGATCCGGGAGGGCGTGGCCGTCGGCGAGTTCACCTGCGGCGACCCCAACGCCGCCGCCTGGCGGCTGACCGCCCTGCTGGACGGCCTGGGCGTCCAGGTCACCGTCCACCAGGGCGTGCTGAGCCGCGCCCAGCTGCTGGCGTGGGTCCGCGGCGCGGCCGCCGCCGAGCTGGGCCTGCCTAGCTGGGCCGCTGACGACCCGGGGCGTCCGCCGAGCCGGAGCGCGTCTCCGCCAGCCTGACGTCCCCGAGCTCACCACCACCGACACCAGCGCCCGGTGGTCGTTCAGCCGCCGCTCCAGCCGGGCAGGCGACGGCGCCTGACGGCGGCGCGCAGGCGGTCGCGGCGGACCTGCCCGACCACGTTGCGGCCGGGGATGCCGGTCACCCCGCCGCCGCCGTGGGTGGCCGACCCGGCCTGGTACAGCCCGGCCAGCGGGGTGCGGTAGTCGGCGTAGCCGGCGGCCGGGCGGGTGTGGAACAGCTGGCTGGGCGACAGCTCGCCGTGGAAGATGTTGCCGCCGACCAGGCCGTACTCCTGCTCCATCTGCCAGGGCCCGATCACCTGGCGGAACAGGATCGAGTCGGTGAAGCCGGGGGCGACCGCCTCGACCCTGGCCACCACCCGGTCGGCGTGGGCCTCCAGCTCCTCGGCCATCGGCTTGCCGGCCCACTCGTGCGGCACCCACTGCGTGAACATCGACACCACGTGGTGGCCCTCGGGGGCCAGGGTGCGGTCGAACACCGAGGGGATGCAGATGTCGGCGAACGGCCGCGCCGACGCCCGCCCGGCGGCGGCGTCCTGGAAGGCGCCCTCCAGGTCGTCCAGGGACTCCGCCAGCACGATCGTGCCGCCGTGGACCTCCGGGTCGAACCCGGGCCTGGCGGTGAACTCCGGCAGCCGGTCGACCGCCAGGTTGACCTTGACCGTGCCGGAGCGGCTCTTCCAGCGGCGGATGTCGGCGACGAACTCGGCCGGCAGCTCGGCCGGGTCGAGGTGCTCCAGGAAGGTCCGCTTGGGGTGGGTGGTGGCCACCACCACCTCGGCGGCGAGCTCCTCGCCGCCGTCCAGCACCACCCCGGTGACCCGGCCGCCGCGGGTGGTGATGCGCCGCACCGGCGCCGAGGTGCGCACCTCGGCGCCGGCGGCGCGGGCGGCCGCGGCCAGGGCCCGCGTCACCCCGCCCATGCCGCCCTCGGGGAAACCCCAGCCGCCCAGCTTGCCGCCGCCGACGTCGCCGAGGTGGTGGTGGGCCATGACGTAGGCGGTGCCCGGCGAGCGCGGCCCCGCCCAGGTGCCGATCACGCCGCTGACCGACAGCACCCCCTGCAGCTGCGGCGACTCGAAGAACTCGTCGAGCAGGTCGGCGATGCTCATGGTGAACAGCCGGGTCGCGTCCGCGACGCGCCGCTGGTCGAGGGCGCGCAGCCGCCACGCCAGCCGCGCCTGGGCGGCCAGGTCCGCCGGCCGCTTGGAGCCGAGCCGGGGCGGCACGGCCGACAGCAGCGGGCCGAGCACGCCGGCCAGCTCCCCCATCCAGGCGTCCCAGCGCCCGATCGCCTCGGCGTCGCGCGCGGAGAACCTGGCGACCTCGGCGCGGCGCCGGCCCGGGTCGTCCGGCAGCTGCAGGTAGCCGCCGCCGGCGTGGGGCGCGAAGTAGGGGCCCTGCGGGTAGACCTTGTAGCCGTGCCGTTCCAGCTCCAGCTCGCGGACCAGCCGCGGCGGCAGCAGGCTCACCACGTACGACAGCGAGGTGACCTGGTAGTCCGGGCCGAACGGCCGCTCGGTGACGGCGGCACCGCCGACCACCTCGCGGGCCTCGCAGACCACCGTGTCCAGCCCGGCCCTGGCCAGGTAGGCGGCGGCCACCAGCCCGTTGTGGCCGCCGCCGACCACGATCGCGTCGTACGCCCCCCTCACTGGCCGGTCCGGTGCACCTGCAGCGTGGTCTGGACCAGGTCGAACAGCCCGTAGCCGGGCGCGTTGTAGAAGCCGGCCCACTTCTTGGAGTAGGCGTCGACCACGTTCGGGTAGGACATGACGATGTAGGGCCGGTCGTTGGCGACCATCTCCTGCGCCTGGTAGATCAGCTGCAGGCGCTTGCCCTGGTCGATGGTGACGCCCTGCTGCTTGTAGAGGGCGTCGTAGCTGGGGTTGCAGTAGCCGGAGTCGCTGTTGTTGCCGTACTGGTCGCAGGTGAGCACCGAGATGATGTAGTCGGGGTCGCTCTCCGGGATCCAGTCCCACATCGACAGGTCGAAGCTCAGGTACTTGTTGTCCGGGTCGGTGATGGCCGCGAACGCGGCGTTGGGGTCCAGCACCTTCTCGCTGACCGACACGCCGATCTGGCGGAAGTCGCTCTGGATGATGCGGAAGGTGGGGGTGAGCTGGGAGGTGCGCGAGGTCGGCACGATGATCTGGTACTGCATCGGGTGCCCCTCGGCGACCCGGATCCCGTTGGCGCCCTTCTTGTAGCCGAGCCCGTCGAGCAGTTGGTTGGCCTTGGCCAGGTCGAACGGCAGCGGCTTGACGTTGGGGTCGTGCCACTTGCCGGTCGACGGCGGCACGATCGTGGTCCCCGGCTGCCCCTCCCCGTTGAGCGCCACCTTGACGATCTGCTGGCGGTCGATGGCGTACTCGAACGCCTGCCGCAGCGTCGGGTTGAGTAGCTCGCGGTGGTTGGTCTTCTTGGGGTTGGAGTTGATGATGAAGTCGTAGAAGAAGTTGCCCGGGGTGCTGCTGAGGTTGAAGCCGCCGCTGCGCAGGCTGCTCACCGCGGTGGAGGGCACGTCGCTGACCGCGTCCAGCTGGCCGTGCTTGAAGGCGGTGAGCATGGCGTCGTCGTTGGCGAAGATCTGCACGCCGACGCCGTCCACGTTCGGCTTCGTCGGACCCCACCAGTTGGGGTTGCGCTGCATCAGGGCGAGCTGGTCCTTCTGGTACCTGGTCAGCATGAACGGCCCGCCGCTGACCAGCGGCTTGCCGCCGGTCGGGGTGTTGGCGTAGGTCTTCAGCCCCTTGGCGTCGCCCTTGGCGAGCGGCTCCCAGACGTGCTGGGGCAGGATGTAGACCTGGATCAGCTGGGAGAGCACGTTGGCGACCGGCTGGCTGTAGTGCAGCACCAGGGTGTTGTCGTCGGTGGCCTCGGCGCTCTTGAGGTGCGTGACGGTGTTGGCCAGCATCGCGGTGGCGTCGTCCTGGAACTTGACGATGGTGCTGAGCTCCCAGGCCACGTCCCTGGCGGTCAGCGGCTGGCCGTCCGACCACTTGGCGTTCGGGACGGTGTGGAAGGTCCAGGTGCGGCCGTCGGGCGACTGTGTCCAGCTCTGCGCGAAGTACGGCACGAAGTTGAAGTCGGCGTCGTAGTTCACCAGGTACGGGTAGATGTTGGTGTAGACCCAGCTGGAGGTGGCCTGGAACGACACGAACGGGTTCAGCGAGTCGATCGTGCTGGACACGCCCATGCGCAGGACGCCGCCCTTGACCACGTTGCCGGCCGTGCCGCCACCGGAGCTCTTGGAGCCGCAACCGGCCGCCGCGGCGAGCACCAGCATCAGCAGCACGGTGAGCCAGGATCGGGGTCGTGTGCGCATGGGCCTGTCCTCCTTGTCAGACGAGGATGCAGGCGGCGCGGTGCCGCCCGCCGTCCGGCCCCCGTGGTGGGACCGGGCGCAGTGCGGGGTCGATGGTCTTGCAGCGCTCCTCCGCCAGCGGGCAGCGCGGGTGGAAGCGGCAGCCAGCCGGGATCGCGGTCGGGTCGGGCGGCTCGCCCCTGAGGATCTGCGGGGTCCTGCGCTCCCGCGGGTTGCGGGGCGGCACCGCCGACAGCAGCGCCTTGGTGTAGGGGTGGGCGGCCGCGTGGACCACCGTGCGGGCCGGCCCCTCCTCCACGATGCGGCCGAGGTACATCACCGCGATGCGGTCGGCGAAGTGGGCGGCGGTGGAGAAGTCGTGGGTGATCATCAGGATGCCGAGGTCGGCCTCCTTGCGCAGCCGTGCCAGCAGGGCGAGCACCCCCGCCCGCACCGACACGTCCAGCATCGACGCGGGCTCGTCGGCGACCAGCAGCTCCGGCTCCAGCACCAGGCTGGCCGCGATCGCCACCCGCTGGCGCTGGCCGCCGCTCAGCTCGTGCGGGTAGCGGTCCAGGTACAGGTCCGGCGGGGTCAGCCCGGCCCGCTCCAGCGCCTCCCGGCTGCGGTGGCGGCGCTCGGCCCGGTCGCCGACGCCGTGGATGACCAGCGGCTCCTCGATGGTGGCCCGCACCCGGAAGCGGGGGTCCAGCGACTCGTAGGGGTCCTGGTAGATCAGCTGCATGCGGCGGCGCAGGGGCCGGAGCGCCCCGGAGGGCAGGTGGGTGATGTCCTGGCCGCCGAAGCGGACCGTCCCGGCGGCCGGCTCCATCATCCGCAGCACCGCCCGCGCGATGGTGGTCTTGCCGCAGCCGGACTCGCCGACCAGCGCCAGCAGCTCGCCCTTGCCGACGGCCAGCGAGGCGCCGTCCACCGCGCGGACCGTGCGGCGCGGCGTCCGGCGCAGCGCGCCGACGATGCCCCGCCGGATCGGGTAGTCGACCATCAGGCCGTCGGCCTCCAGCAGCGGCCGGCCGGCGGTCGGCGCCGGGGCCGCCCGCGTCCCGGCCGCCGGCTGGTCCAGGCTCACGGCCGCGACCTCGCGCCGCCGGCCGGGCCGCCCGCCGGCCGGACGCCGCCGTCCAGGTCGTTCAGGTGGCAGGCGGCGCTGTGGGCCGGGCCGACCTGCCGCGACAGCGGGCGCTCGTGCGGGCAGCGCTCGAAGGCGCGGTCGCAGCGCGGCTGGAAGGGGCAGCCGCGGATCGGCTCGTCCAGCCGCGGCGGGGCGCCCCGGATCCAGCTGACGTCCTGGTCGCCGTACAGGTCGGGGGTGGCCGCGAACAGCAGCCGCGTGTACGGGTGGCACGGCTGGTGGTAGAGGTCGTCGATCGGGCCGGCCTCGGCGACCATGCCCGCGTACATCACCGTGGCCCGCTGGCACAGCTGGGCGACCACCGGCAGGTCGTGGGTGACCAGCAGCAGCGTCAGGCCGAGCTCGTCGGTGAGCTTGACCAGCAGCTCGAGGATCTGCGCCTGCACCATCACGTCCAGCGCGGTGGTCGGCTCGTCGGCCAGCAGCACCTTCGGGCCACACGCCAGCGCCATGGCGATGGTCGCCCGCTGGCGCATGCCGCCGGAGAACTCGTGCGGGTAGCGGCCGGCGGCCGACGCCGGCAGTCCGACCAGGCCGAGCAGCTCCCGGACGCGGGCGTCCGCCCTGGAGCCGGACGCCACGCCGTGCAGCTCCATCGGCTCGCGCAGCTGCCAGCCGACGGTCTTGACGGGGTTGAGCGCGTTCATCGCCCCCTGGAAGACCATGGCCACGTCCTTCCAGCGGTGGGCGGCGACCGTCTCCTCCCCGCGCCGCAGCAGGTCCTCGCCGTCCAGCAGCACCGACCCGGCGACCCAGGCGTTGGGCGGCAGCAGGCCCATGATCGCCAGCACCGTGGTCGTCTTGCCGCAGCCGGACTCGCCGACCAGGCCGACCCGCTCGCCCTGGTCCAGCTCCAGGTCGACGCCCTGCACGGCGTGCAGCTCCTGGCCGTGGCCCAGGTCGAACCACACGTGGAGGTCGCGCACCTGCAGCTGGGTCACAGCGCATCGCTCCCCTTGCCGACCAGCGGGCGCAGCCGGAACCCGCGCGCGGACAGGTGGGCGACCTTCAGGCGCGGGTTGAGCGCGTCCTCGATGGCCTGCCCGAGCAGGTAGCAGCCGATCGTCAGCACCGACACGCACAGCCCGGCCGGGACCAGGGTCCACCAGGCGCCCACGCTGATCGCCGAGCGGTCGAAGGCGTGCTCGATGATCGAGCCCCAGGTGACCTTGCTCGGGTCGCCCAGGCCGAGGAACGACAGGGCGGTCTCGTCGAAGATCGCGATCGCCACCGTCAGCACGGTGTTGGCGATCAGCAGCGGCGCCACCTGCGGGAGCACGTGGCGGCCGATCAGCCGCAGGTGGCTGGCGCCCAGCGAGGCCGCCCGCTCCACGTACACCCGCTGGCGCACGCTCTTGACCTGGGCGCGGATCACCCGGGCGGTGCCGGTCCACAGGATGATCCCGATCACCAGCACGATGTTGAACAGGCTGGAACCGAACAGCGCGGCCAGCACGATCATCAGCGGGATGTCGGGGATCACCAGGAAGTAGTCGGTGAGCCGCATGAGGACGGTGTCGGTCGCGCCGCCGAAGTAGCCGGCGGCGATGCCGACGCCGCCGCCGATCACCATCGAGACCAGCGTGGCGGCGAAGCCGACCAGCAGCGACACCTTGGTCCCCTCGATCAGCAGGCTGGTCATGTCGTAGCCGGAGTCGTCCAGGCCGAGCCAGTGGCTGGCCGACGGCGACCCGAAGACCGGGCCGGTCTGGGCGTTGATGGAGAACGGCTCGATCCACCTGGACAGCACGGCGATCAGCACGAACAGCAGCAGCAGCGCGCCGCCGGCCAGCGCCGACGGCCGCTCCCGGAACAGCCGGCGCATGAAGCCGGCGGCGCTGGGCCGCGGGCCGACGTCCTCGGCGCCGAGGCCGGTCTCGGGCAGCACGGCGCTCATTCGCTCACCCGCGGGTCGAGCCGGAAGTACAGCAGGTCGGCGAGCAGGTTGAAGACCACCACCGAGACCGTCAGCACCAGGAAGGCGCCCTGCAGCATCGGGTAGTCGCGCTGCACCACCGCCTCGTAGGTCGCCCGGCCGATGCCCGGCCAGGAGAAGACCACCTCGACCAGGATGAAGCCGCCCACGATCGAGCCGAGCGACAGCGCCATCAGGGTGACGGTCGGCAGCATCGCGTTGCGCAGCGCGTGGCGGCGGACCACTACCCAGGCGGGCAGGCCCTTGGCCCGGGCGGTCAGCACGTAGTCCTCGCCGAGCGTCTCCAGCATGGCCGAGCGGACGATCAGCGCGTAGCCGCCGTACAGCGTCAGGGCCACCGTCAGCGACGGCAGGATCATGTGCCTGGTGGTGTCGGCGACCCGCTGCCAGAAGGTCGCCCCCAACAGGAACGGGTCGCTCATGCCACCGGCCGGCAGGTAGCTGGCCAGCAGGATCAGCAGCATCAGGCCGAGCCACTGGGTCGGGAACGAATAGAAGAGCAGGGCCAGGCCGGTGTTGCCGTAGTCGGCGGCCCGCCCCCGGCGCCACGCCGCCACCACCCCAGTGGCGATGCCGGCCACCATCGCGACCACCGTCCCGAGCGTCAGCATCGGCACGGTGTTGGCCAGGTCGCTGGCCAGGTGGGTCCTGACCGGCTGCCGGTCGGCCCAGGAGATGCCGAGGTTCCCGTGGGCGAGCTGCCTGAGGTACAGCAGGTACTGGACCCACACCGGCTTGTCGAGGCCGAACTGGCGCTTCAGCGACTCCTGCAGCTGCAGGGAGGCGTGGGGGATCCGCGCGATGTTGGTGATGGCGCTGCCCGGGAGGACGCGGAACAGGAAGAAGTTCAGGGTGATGGCGATGAAGATGGTGGCAAGCGCGAAGCCGGTGCGTTTGATGATGTAGTCCCCGCGCCGCATCGCCGTGTCCTAGGCGAGCGGCAGCCGCACGAAGGCCGTTCCGGTCATGAGCCCCACCCCGGCGCCGTCTGCTGACTGAACAGTCAGTGCAGGTTCCGGTAATTATTGGGGGGCGGCCGGCGGCCACACAAGCCCCCGTTCGCCCGGATCGCCGGCCCGCAGGCTCAGTAGCGGTAGCCGCCCTGGACGCGGACGGCCAGGCGGCGGGCGCACTCCTGGATGGAACCGGCGAACGACGGGTAGATCTGGAACGCCTGCGAGAGCTGGCTGGCGGTCAGCCGGTTGAAGCACGCCGCCGAGATCGGGGCGATCAGGTCGGAGGCGTAGCCGGCCACCACCGCCCCGCCCACGATCGTGCCCGACCCGGGCCGGGCGAGCAGCTTGACGAAGCCGTCCTGCAGGTTGGCCATCTTGGCGCGCGAGTTGCCCTCCAGCGGCAGGGTCTCGACCTCGACGCCGATGCTGGCCGCGGCCGCCCGCTGCTCGGACAGGCCGGCGGTGGCGATCTGCGGGTCGGTGAAGATGGTGGCGGCCACCGCGTCCCAGCGCAGCGGCGAGACGGCCTGGCCGAGCAGGTGCCACATGGCGATGCGGCCCTGCATGGCGGCCACGGAGGCGAGCATCAGCTTGCCGGTGACGTCGCCGGCGGCGTAGATGCTCGGCACGGTGGTGCGGCTGACGCCGTCGACCACGACCGCGCCGCGCTCGTCGGTCCTGACGCCGACCTCCTCCAGGCCGAGCCCGGCCGTCTGCGGCACCTGGCCGACGGTCAGCAGCACGTGGCTGCCCTCGACGGTGCGGCCGTCCTCCAGGCGGACGACGCCGCGGTCGCCGACCCGCTCGACCGCCGCCGCGCGGGCGTTCTTGACCGTCTCCAGGCCGCGACGGCGGAACACCTCCTCGATGACCAGGGCCGCGTCCTCGTCCTCGGTGGGCAGCACGCGGTCGCGGCTGACCACGAAGGTCACGTGCGAGCCGAACGCCAGGAAGGCGGTGGCGTACTCCGCGCCGGTCGCGCCGGCGCCGATCACCACCAGGTTCTGGGGGACCTCCTTCAGGTCGTAGAGGTCCTGGCTGGAGAGGATCACCTGGCCGTCGGTGGGGGCGGTGGGCAGCCGCCGCGGGCGCGAGCCGGTGGCGAGCAGGACCGCGTCGCCCTCCAGGCGCTCGCTGCCGCCGCCGTCGGTCTGCACCTCGACGGTGTGCGGGCCGGCGACGCGCGCCCGGCCCTCCACCAGCCGCACCCCGGCGGCCAGCACCCGCTCGCCGATGTCGTCGGACTGCGCCTCCGCCAGGTTGCGGGTCCTGGCCATGATGGTGGGCAGGTCGACCTCGTGGCGGGGCACCTGCGCGTCGGTCAGGCCTTGGAAGTGCACCCCGAGCGACGGGGCGGTCTCCAGCGACGAGAACGCCTGCGCCGAGGTGAGCAGCGTCTTGGACGGCACGCAGTCCCACAGCACGCAGGCGCCGCCGAGGCCCTCGTTGCTGACGATCGTGACCTCGGCGTCCAGGTCGGCGGCGACCAGGGCGGCCTCGTAGCCGCCCGGCCCACCCCCCACGATCACCACGCGCATACCCCGAATGGTACCCACCGAACTGGGCTGTGGACGCAGCCGTTCGCCCGGCCAACCGACCCGCTAGGACCAGGCGGGCAATAGGGCTACCATTGGCCTATGGAGAGGAAGCAGACGATGGTGCAGCTCAGCGACACGCTGCTGGACGTGCTCGACCGGCGGGCGGCGGCCACCGGCCGCTCCCGGTCCGAGCTCATCCGCGAGGCGGTCGAGCAGTACTTCAAGGACGACGTCGAGGCGCTGATCGACGCCCAGATCATCGAGGGCTACACGCGCATTCCCGACGATGGCGAGTTCGACGCGCTCGCCGAGGAGGGTCTCCGCCTCACGATGGAAGAGGACCCCTGGTGAGGCGGGGCGAGGTCTGGTGGGTCGAGCACCCGGTCCGCGGCCGCCGTCCATACCTCGTCCTCACCCGAGAGGCGGTCATCCCGCTCCTCGGTAAGGTCGTCGCCGTGCCGGCCACCCGGACGATCCGTGGCATCCCGTCGGAGCTGGCCCTTTCCAAGGATGACGGCATGCCGAGCGAGTGCGTGCTGAACTTCGACAACGTCACCGTCATCCGCAAGGCCCACTTCGTGGAGCGCATCTGCCGGCTCGGCCCGGTGCAGATGGCGAACGCGTGCCGCGCGCTGGCGGTCGCCCTCGGCTGCTGACGTCAGATCTCGGCGGTTGGGCGGTAGACCCCGAACACCTCGCGGAGGGCGTCGCAGACCTCGCCGACGGTGGCCATGCGGCGCAGCGCCTCCCGCATCGGCACCAGCAGGTTGTCGCTGCCGCGGGCCGCGTCGGACAGGTCGGCGAGCGCGGCCGCGACGGCGTCCTGGTCGCGGCCGGCGCGCACGGCGGCCAGCGACTTGACCTGCGCCTCGGCCACGGCCGGGTCCAGGCGCAGCAGGCTGACCGGCTCCTCCTCCCCGCCCGCGTGGGCGTTGACCCCGACGACCTGGCGGCTGCCGTCCTCCACCGCCCGCAGCTGGTCGTAGGCGGACCGCTCGATCTCCTGCTTCTGGAAGCCGCGCTCGATGGCGGCCACCGCCCCGCCCAGGTCGTCGACCTTGGCCATCAGCTCGCGGACGCGGGCCTCGACCTCGTCGGTGAGCCGCTCCACGAAGTAGGACCCGGCCAGCGGGTCGACCGTGTCGGTCACCCCGGTCTCGGCGGCCAGCACCTGCTGGGTGCGCAGCGCCAGCCGCGCGGCCGCCTCGCTCGGCAGGGCCAGCGCCTCGTCGAAGGCGTTGGTGTGCAGCGACTGGGTGCCGCCGAGCACCGCCGCCAGCGCCTGCACCGCGACCCGGACGACGTTGTTCAGCGGCTGCTGCGCGGTGAGCTGCACGCCGGCGGTCTGGGTGTGGAAGCGGAGCATGCGCGAGCGCGGGTTGGCGGCGCCGAAGCGGCTGGCCATGACGTCGGCCCAGATGCGGCGGGCCGCGCGGAACTTGGCCACCTCCTCGAACAGCGTGGTGCGGGCGACGAAGAAGAACGACAGCCGCGGGCCGAAGTCGTCCACCCCCAGCCCGGCGTCCAGCGCCGCCTGCACGTAGGCGAGCGCGTTGGAGAGGGTGAACGCCACCTCCTGCACGGCGGTCGCCCCCGCCTCGGCCATGTGGTAGCCCGAGATCGAGATGGTGTTGAAGCGGGGCAGCCGCTCGGCGCAGTAGGCGAACAGGTCGCTGACGATCCGCAGGCTCGGCTTGGGCGGGTAGATGTAGGTCCCTCTGGCGATGTACTCCTTGAGCACGTCGTTCTGGACCGTGCCGGTGAGCGCGGCCGGGTCGACCCCCTGCTCCTCTCCGACGAGCTGGTACAGCAGCAGCAGCACGGCCGCCGGGGCGTTGATGGTCATCGAGGTGGACACCTGGTCCAGCGGGATGCCCTCGAACAGCCGCCGCATGTCCGCCAGCGAGTCGATCGCCACCCCGGTCTTGCCGACCTCGGCGGCCGCCATCGGGTGGTCGGAGTCGTAGCCCATCTGGGTGGGCAGGTCGAAGGCGACCGACAGCCCGGTCTGGCCGTGGTCCAGCAGGTAGCGGAAGCGGGCGTTGGTCTCGGCGGCCGAGCCGAAGCCGGCGTACTGCCGGATGGTCCACCGCCGGCCCCGGTACATGGTCGGGTAGATGCCGCGGGTGAACGGGTCCTCGCCGGGCGCGCCGAGCCGGGCGGCCGGGTCGAAGCCGGCGAGCGCCTCCGGCCCGTACACCACCTCCACCGGGATGCCGGACTCGGTAAGGCGCTCGTCCATGCCCATCAGCCTACCCTCAGGCGGCCGGGCGGAAGCTGGCCAGGAAGGCGCGCAGCTGCTCGCGGGCGCCGGCCCAGTCGGCGGCGGCGGTCTGGAACAGGATCGCGTGGCGGCGGCCGCCCGCCAGGAAGGTGAGGTCGTAGCCGTGCCGCGGCCGCCCGTCCAGCACCACGGTGAACTCCCATTCGGCGGCGGCGCGGTCCTTGAAGGTGGCCGGCCCCAGGCGGATGCGCTGGTAGTGGCCTCCCGGGTGCCTGGCCACGAAGGAGCGCTCCAGGCTGCGCTGGGCGGCCAGCGGCGCCAGGCCGTCGCTGGTCGGCTGGACGCGGAAGAAGCGGCCGCGGTCGGGGCTGACGAAGTCGGTGAAGGCGCCCCGCGGCACCGGCGACCAGCCGGGCGGGTAGGCGAGCCGGTAGGCGCCGCCGGGGGCGGTGTAGGCCCGCCAGCCGGCGGGCACGGCCGCCCGCGGCGTGTGCGCCGCGCGGCTGGCCTGGCGGCCGTCCGTGCCGCCGCCGCGCTGCAGCAGCAGCAGCCCACCGGCCCCGGCGAGCGCGGCCGCCAGCAGCAGGGCCAGCGCCAGCCGCAGCGGGCGGCGCGGCCGCGGCCGGGCCGCGGCCGGGCCGAGCGCGCCGGCCGTGGGCACCGGCACGGGCGGCAGCGGCCGGCCGCGGCGCCGGCCCGCGCCACCCGCCGCCGGCCGAAGCGGCGGCGGTGGTGGCAGCGGCTGGGCGAGCACCTGGGTCTGGTCCAGACCCGTGTCGGGTTCCCCGGACCCCTCCAGCGCGATCCGTTCCAGCTGGGCCTGCAGCTCGCCAGCGCCGGTACGAGCGCCCGGGTCCTTGGCCAGCAGCCCCGCCAGCACCGGGGCGAGCGGGCCGAGGCGGCGGGCCGGGCGGGGGGCGCCGTGCACGATCGCGCTCAGGGTGTGGAACTCGCCGCCGCCGAACGGCGCCTCGCCCTCGACCGCGAACCACAGGGTGGCGCCGAGCGCCCACAGGTCGGTGGCCGCGGTCACCGGGCCGCCCTCCACCTGCTCGGGTGCCATGTACGCGGGCGAGCCGATCACCAGCCCGGTGGCGGTGAGGGCGGGGTCGCCCTGCAGCGAGGCGACCCCGAAGTCGGCCAGCTTGCTGGCGCCGCCCTCCCCCACCATGACGTTCTTGGGCTTCAGGTCGCGGTGCACGATGCCGGCGCGGTGGGCCGCCCGCAGGGTGGCGAGCAGCCGCAGCCCCAGCGCCGCCGCCGCCGGGGGGTCGAGCGGGCCACGCTCGCGGACCAGCTCGTCCAGGGTGGGCGCCTCGACCAGCTCCATGACGATCAGGTCGCGGTCGCCGTCGGTGGCGATGTCGTACACCGTCACCGCGCCGGGGTGGTTGAGGCGCGCGGCCGCCCGCGCCTCCCTGGTCACCCGGGCGCGCAGGGCCGCGCGCCTGGCCGGCTCCATCCTGGCGGCGAGGCTGACCTCCTTGACCGCCACCTCGCGGCCGAGCAGCCGGTCGCGGGCCCGCCAGACCACGCCCATGCCGCCGGCGCCGAGCTCGTCCAGCAGCTCGTAGCGGCCGGCCACGAAGCGCTTGTCGCCGTTCGCGGACATCGACAGGAACGCTACCGCAGGCCGTGTGGTCAGCCCAGCGTCCGGAAGGCCTGCTCGAACTGGCGGGCGAGCGCCTGGGAGGCGTCCCACTGGCCGGCCGGGGCGGTGAACATCACGTTGTAGCCCCAACGTCGGCCCACGAAGTTGACGTGGCTGACGTGGACCTGGCGGCCGTCCTGGACGGTCAGGTACTCGAAGACCACCGCCCGCTGGCCGGCGTAGCTGGCCCGCTCGTCGAAGCGGAGCTGCTGGAAGCCGGGCAGGTGGCGGCGGGCGTAGTCGCGGTAGTCGCGGGAGGCCTGCGGCAGCGGGTTGGCCGGGTCCCTGGAGCGGACGGTAAAGGCGCGCCGCCCGCCGCCGGGCTCGGCGACCTCGGCGGTGCCGCCGCCGCCGCCGCGGAGGTTGACCTTCCACCCCGGGGGCACGCTGGCCGTCCAGGCGCCGGCCTGGGAGCTGAACGACCGCCAGGCGCCGGCGGCGGACCGGCTGGTGGCCGTGGGGCCGCCGCCGCCGCCCCGGTCGGCGCCGGGCCGGAGCGCCGCCGCCAGCCCGCCGAGCAGGCCGAGGACGGCCACCCCGACCAGCACGGCCGGCAGCCGGCGGGGCCGCCGGCGGGCGCCGGACAGGTCCGGGGGCG
>DASQWY010000394.1:0-4010 GCA_035640005.1 Actinomycetes bacterium | reverse complement strand
CTTCGCCGGGTCGAACTTGTTGAACGCCTCGTAGTAGTTCCAGCGGATCACCAGCGCGGCCAGGAACGCCCCCACCAGCTGCGCCAGCGAATAGGGAGCCACCTTGCTCCATGGGAAGCCCCGGCGGAACGCCAACCCCAGCGTGACCGCCGGGTTGAGGTGCGCGCCGGAGATCCCCCCGGCCACGTACACGCCCATCACCACGCCGATGCCCCACGCCCAGTGGATCGACTGGGCACCGGCGGAGAACGGCGTCAGCACCGTCTGGGCGACCACCCCCACCCCGAAGATGATCAGCGTGAAGGTCCCGAGTACCTCAGCCGACAACTCACCAAGAAGCGTATTGCGCCGCAACGAACCAGCCTCCTTGTCCCCCCCGGCGTGGATCTGCCGCCGACGCCCACGGGACGAAGCGCTGGCCTGCGCCCGGTGCTCGCCTCCTTCCTGGCGCTGGCCAGTGGGCGCCACCATCTCTTCGCCGTCGTTCGGTCATACCGAACAGTGTGCTGATAGTTAGGCGCCGCCCGGGTTGCGTTGTCAAGGACGGGTTCGGCCCCGGCGCGGCCGCCGGCGGCGCCCCTCTGGCCCCAGGTCAGAGGTGGTTTGACGAGGTCAGGGGTGCTCCGCTACCATTCGCCCTCGCGCCTCGCCGCTGCGCGGTGACGCGCGCCCAGGCCGGACCATCACGGCCGGCTCGCCAGGCAGGTTCCCGGGCGGGCGGCCGGCGGCTCCGGCGCCCCGACCAGCAACGAACCGAACGATGCCGCACGACGGCCCCACACGGGAATGAACGCCCGGGACCGTGGAGTTGACTAGAGCAGCAGGAACGGACGGCGAGGAGTAGGAATGCCGACGATCGCCCAGCTTGTGCGCAAGGGCCGGGAGAGCAAGGTCGCCAAGACCAAGACCCCGGCGCTGAAGGGCTCGCCCCAGCGGCGTGGTGTCTGCACGCGCGTCTACACCACCACGCCCAAGAAGCCGAACTCGGCCCTGCGCAAGGTCTGCCGGGTGCGCCTGACCAGCGGCATCGAGGTCACGGCGTACATCCCCGGGGTCGGGCACAACCTGCAGGAGCACTCGATGGTCCTGGTGCGCGGCGGCAGGGTCAAGGACCTGCCCGGCGTCCGCTACAAGGTCATCCGCGGCACCCTCGACACCCAGGGTGTGCGCGACCGCAGGCAGGCTCGCTCGCGCTACGGCGCCAAGGGCGAGCAGGGTTAGGAGGAGGCTCGAGCATGCCGCGCAAGGGACCCGCCGGCCGCCGGCCGCTCTCGCCGGACCCGATCTACCAGTCGCAGCTGGTCACCCAGCTGGTCAACAAGGTGCTCCTCAAGGGGAAGCGCTCGACCAGCGAGCGGATCGTGTACGCGGCGCTGGAGCAGTGCCGGCGCAAGACCGGCAACGACCCGGTGACCACGCTGAAGCGGGCGGTGGAGAACGTCAAGCCGGTGCTGGAGACCAAGAGCCGCCGGGTCGGCGGGGCGACCTACCAGGTCCCCATCGAGGTCCGGCAGGGGCGCGCGACCACGCTCGCCCTGCGCTGGATCGTCAACTTCGCCCGCAACCGCCGCGAGAAGACCATGACCGACCGCCTGGCCGGCGAGCTGCTGGACGCCTCCAACGGCGCCGGCGCC
This sequence comes from Actinomycetes bacterium, assembly GCA_035640005.1. Classification (GTDB taxonomy): domain Bacteria; phylum Actinomycetota; class CALGFH01; order CALGFH01; family CALGFH01; genus DASQWY01. The sequence continues at coordinate 2,376 of DASQWY010000394.1, read as the reverse complement.
GCCGTCAAGCGCAAGGAAGACACCCACAAGATGGCCGAGGCCAACCGGGCCTTCGCTCACTACAGGTGGTAACGAAACGCACCACAGAGATTGAAATGACTAATGTGACCATAGACCGCAAGGCTCCCTCGGCCAAGGGTGGGCTCGCGATCCGCGAGTTCCCGCTGTCGCGCACCCGCAACATCGGGATCATGGCCCACATCGACGCCGGCAAAACCACCACGACCGAGCGCATCCTGTACTACACGGGCCGCACCTACAAGATGGGCGAGGTCCACGAGGGCGCCGCGGTCATGGACTGGATGCAGCAGGAGCAGGAGCGCGGCATCACCATCACCTCGGCCGCCACCACCTGCAAGTGGCGCGACCACTGGATCAACCTGATCGACACGCCCGGCCACGTCGACTTCACCGTCGAGGTCGAGCGCTCCCTGCGCGTGCTCGACGGCGCCGTGGCCGTGTTCGACGCGGTCAGCGGCGTGGAGCCCCAGTCGGAGACGGTCTGGCGCCAGGCCGACACCTACCGGGTGCCGCGGATCTGCTTCGTCAACAAGATGGACCGGGTCGGGGCCGAGTTCCACCGCACCGTCGACATGATCGTGGACCGGCTGGGGGCGACCCCGGCGGTGCTGCAGCTGCCCTGGGGCGTCGAGAGCAACTTCCACGGCGTCATCGACCTGGTCGAGATGCGCGGCCACTACTGGCCGAGCGACGGCATGGGCGAGGCCTGGGAGGACCGGCCGATCCCCGACGAGTACCAGGAGCTGGCCGAGGAGTGGCGGCACCGGCTGTTCGAGCTGCTCGCCGACCACGACGAGCGCCTGCTGGAGAAGTACGTCGCCGAGCAGGAGCCGACCGTCAAGGAGCTGCGCCAGGCGATCCGCCGCGCCACCATCGCCGGCAGGATCACCCCGGTGCTGTGCGGCAGCGCCTTCAAGAACAAGGGCGTGCAGCCGCTGCTGGACGCGGTGGTCTGGTACCTGCCGTCGCCGCAGGACGTCCCGCCCATCCAGGGCACCAAGGTCGGCGACGAGGCGGCCCTGATCGAGCGGCACGCCGACGACGGCGAGCCGTTCGCCGCGCTGGCCTTCAAGATCATGTCCGACCCCTACGTCGGCAAGCTGACCTATTTCCGCGTCTACTCGGGCACCCTCAAGGCGGGCAGCCGGGTGCTGAACGCCACCAAGGACCGCACCGAGCGGATCGGGCGGCTGCTGCAGATGCACGCCAACCACCGCGAGGACAAGGACGCGATCTTCACCGGCGACATCGTCGCCGCCGTGGGCCTGAAGTTCACCACCACCGGCGACACCCTCTGCGACCCCGACCACCCGATCGTGCTGGAGTCGATGAGCTTCCCCGACCCGGTCATCGAGGTCGCGATCGAGCCCAAGACCAAGTCCGACCAGGACAAGATGGCGACCGCCCTGAACCGCCTCGGCGAGGAGGACCCCACCTTCCGGGTCCACACCGACGAGGACACCGGCCAGACCATCATGGCCGGCATGGGCGAGCTGCACCTGGAGGTGCTGGTCGACCGGATGCTGCGCGAGTTCCGCGTGGACGCCAACGTCGGCCGGCCGCAGGTCGCCTACAGGGAGACCATCCGCAGGGCGGTGCCGAACCTCGCCTACCGGCACGTGAAGCAGACCGGCGGCAAGGGCCAGTACGCCCACGTGGTGATCGACGTGGAGCCCACCGCCGGCGACGGCGGCGGCTACGAGTTCGTCAACAAGATCGTCGGCGGCAAGATCCCGCGCGAGTTCATCCCGGCCGTGGACGCCGGCATCCAGGAGGCCATGAGCGCCGGCGTGCTGGCCGGCTACCCCATGGTGGACCTGCGGGTCACCCTCCACGACGGCTCCTACCACGAGGTGGACTCGTCGGAGATGGCCTTCAAGATCGCCGGCTCGATGGCGCTGAAGGAGGCCACCCGCAAGGGCGACCCGGCCCTGCTGGAACCGGTCATGGACGTCGAGGTGGTGACGCCCGAGGAGTACGCGGGCGACGTCATGGGCGACCTGTCCAGCCGCCGCGGCCGCATCGAGAAGATGGAGCCACGCGGCAACGCCCAGGTGATCCGGGCCTCCGTGCCGCTCGCCGAGATGTTCGGCTACACCACCGACCTTCGTTCGACGACGCAGGGCCGGGCAACTTCGACCATGCACTTCGGCCGCTACGCCGAGGTGCCCGAGAATATCGCGAGAACTATCGTCGCGAAGATCCGCGGGGAGTGATCGTCATGGGGAAGCGGAAGTTTGAGCGGACGAAGCCGCACCTGAATATTGGGACGATGGGCCACATCGACCATGGCAAGACGACCCTGACGGCGGCGATCACCAAGGTGCTGCACGAGCAGAACCCGGCGGTGGAGTA
>DASQWY010000393.1:0-6151 GCA_035640005.1 Actinomycetes bacterium | reverse complement strand
GATTTCACCGAGTGTAGACTTCATCAAACGGTGAATTGATGGAGTGGGGAGGGGCTTGCCCATGTGGGCCATGGCGCTGAAGGAGTTCCGCCAGATGCGCCGCGACCGGCGCACCCTCGCGCTGATGATCGTGCTGCCGCTGCTGTTCCTGTTCGTGTTCGGCTACGCGGCCAGCTTCGACGTCGACAAGGTCCGCACGGTGGTGGTCGGCCCGCTGGCCCACCAGGTCGCCGGGCGCCTGCCCGGCCAGCTGGACGTGGTCGAGACCCGCGCCGACCTCGGCCACGACGACGCGGTTAGGCGGCTGCGCGACGGCCGCGCGGTGGTGGCGGTGGTCACCGCGGCGCCCGACCCGGGCCAGTCCCCGCCGCCGCCGCGGGTCCTGGTCGACGGCGCCGACCTGTTCTCGGCGCGGGCGGTGGTGACCGCGCTCGGCCAGCGGCCCGAGCTGGGCCGGCCCGAGGTGCTGTTCAACCCCGACCTGAAGACCTCCGCGATCATGGTGCCCGGCCTGGTCGGCGTGATCCTGGTGTTCGTCGGCACGGTCATCACCTCGCTCGGGGTGGTCCGCGAGCGCCAGAGCGGCACCCTGGAGCAGCTGGCGGTCATGCCGTTCCGCCCCCGCCAGGTGCTGGCCGGCAAGATCGTCCCCTACTTCGGCGTGGCCGCCGTGGACCTCACCGTGATCCTGCTGCTCGGCATGGCCCTGTTCGACGTGCCGTTCGCGGGGTCGCCGCTGGTGTTCGCCCTCGGCGCGGTCCTGTTCCTGTTCGTCACCCTCGGCGTCGGCGTGCTGATCTCCACCGTCTCGGAGAACCAGGCGCAGGCCATCCAGCTGGCGATGATGAGCCTGCTGCCGCAGATCCTGCTGTCCGGGCTGATCTTCCCGCTGGCGGCGATGCCGGCGTGGGTCCGCTGGATCGGCTCGGTGCTGCCGCTCACCTACTTCATCCAGATCTCGCGGGCGGTGATGGTCCGCGGCGCCCCGCTGCAGGCGCTGTGGCTGCAGCTGAGCGCGCTGGCGGTGCTCGGCGTGGTGGTGTTCACCGCCTCGGTCGCCCGCTTCCGGCGCGACCTGGCCCCGTCCGGCCGGGGCGCCGCCGGGGCCGAGGCCGGCCCGGAGCCGGCCGCCGCCGCCTCGCCCGAGCTCCGGAGCGGCGTCCGGTGAGCGGCTACGGCGTGCGGGACCTGAGCGTCCGCTACGGCCACACCCAAGCGCTGGAGGGCGTGACCTTCGAGGCGGCCGGCGGGGCGGTGGCCGCGGTGGTCGGCGGCGACGGCGCCGGCAAGACCACCCTGCTGCGGGCGCTGGCCGGCGTGCTGCCGCCGACCACCGGGCTGGTGCGGCGCCCCGACAAGCGCCGCATCGGCTACGTGTCCGCCGGCCCCGGGGTGTGGCGCGACCTCACCGTCGACGAGAACCTCGCCTTCAGCGGCAGCGCCTACGGCCTGGCAGCGGACGAGCTGCGGCGGCGCGTCGACCGGCTGCTGGAGCACACCGGCCTGACCGGCGCCCGCGGCCGCCTGGCCGAGCGCCTCTCCGGCGGCATGCGCCAGAAGCTCGCCCTGGCGATGGCCCTGCTCCACGAGCCGGAGCTGCTGATCCTGGACGAGCCCACCACCGGCGTCGACCCGGTCAGCCGCGCCGAGCTTTGGCGCCTGCTGGCCGGCACCGCCGCCGGTGGCGCCGCGGTGGTGCTGGCCACCACCTACCTGGACGAGGCCGAGCGGGCCGCGACCGTGCTGGTCCTGGACCAGGGCAGCACGCTGCTGTCGGGCACGCCCGACGAGGTGATCGCCGCCAGCCCCGGCGGGGTGGTCGAGCTGGACGCGCGGCCGCGGGGGCTGGAGGCGTGGCGCCGCGGGAGCCGCTGGCGTGCCTGGTCGCCGGATGGCGCGCCGGTCCCCGGCGGGCGCGGGGTCGACCTGGACCTGGAGGACGCGGTGGTGGTCGCCCAGCTCGCCCTGGCGGCGTCGACCCGGGAGGAGGCGGCGGCGTGACCACCCTGGCCGTCGCGCGCGGCGCCACCAAGCGCTTCGGCGACCTGGTCGCCGTCGACCGGGTCGACCTGGAGGTGCGGACCGGCGAGGTGGTCGGCCTGGTCGGCGCCAACGGCTCCGGCAAGACCACCCTGATCCGCATGTTGCTCGGTCTGCTGCGCCCGGACGCCGGCGAGCTGCGGCTGTTCGGCGAGCCGCCGTCGCGGCGTACCCGCGCCCGCCTCGGCTACGTGCCGCAGAGCCTCGGCCTGTACGAGGACCTCACCGTGGCCGAGAACCTCGCCTTCTCCACCGGCGCGTTCGGCGCCCACCAGCGGACCGCGCTGCAGGGCGACCTGGCCGCCGTGCGGGACCGGCTGGTCGGCGACCTGCCGCTGGGGCTGCGGCGGCGCGCCGCCTTCGCGATCGCGCTCGGCCACCATCCCGACCTGCTGGTGCTGGACGAGCCGACCTCCGGGGTCGACCCGCTGCAGCGGGCGCGGCTGTGGGACACCATCCGGGCCAGCGCCGAGGACGGCGCCGGCGCGCTGGTCACCACCCACCACATGAGCGAGGCCGAGCAGTGCGACCGGCTGCTGGTGCTGGCCGGCGGGGTGGTGGTGGCCGCGGGCACCCTCGACGAGATCGTCGGCCGCAGCCGGGCCGTCGAGGTCCGCACCCGGGCGTGGGAGCAGGCCTTCACCGCCCTGGACGACGCCGGGCAGCCGGTCAGCCTGGTCGGGCGCTCGGTGCGGGTGCCGGCCGCCGACCCCGCCGCCGTGGAGCGGCTGCTGGTCGCCGCCGGTGTGCCCGCCGAGGTCCAGGAGGTGCCGGCGAGCTTCGAGGAGGCGTTCGTGGCGCTGGCGTCCTAGGTCCGCCGGAACAACAGGGCGCGCTTCACTTCCTGGATCGCCTGGGTCACCTTGATGCCGCGCGGGCAGGCGTCGGTGCAGTTGAAGGTGGTGCGGCAGCGCCACACCCCCTCCTGGTCGTTCAGGATCTCCAGCCGCTGCGGGCCGCCGCGGTCGCGGGAGTCGAAGATGAAGCGGTGGGCGTTGACGATCGCCGCCGGGCCGGTGTACTCGCCGTCGGCCCAGTACACCGGGCAGGAGGTGGTGCACGCCGCGCACAGGATGCACTTGGTGGTGTCGTCGAAGCGCTCCCGCTCCTGCTGGGACTGCCGCCGCTCGTTGTCGGGGGCCGGCTCGTCGTTGACCAGGAACGGCATGACCTCACGGTAGGAGGCGAAGAACGGTTCCATGTCCACGGTCAGGTCCTTGGCGACCGGCAGGCCGCGCAGCGGCTCCACCGTGATCTGCTCGCCGACCTCGCGGACCAGCACCTTGCAGGCGAGCCGGTTGGTGCCGTTGATCAGCATGGCGTCCGAGCCGCAGACGCCGTGGGCGCAGGAGCGGCGGAAGGTGAGCGAGCCGTCCACGTTCCACTTCACCCAGTGCAGCAGGTCCAGCACCCGGTCCATCGGCTCGGCCGGGACCTCGTAGGTCTCCAGCCGCGACGCCCGGTCGGTCTCCGGGTTGAAGCGGCGGATCCGCAAGGTGACCTGCATGTCGCCTACCCTACAGGCTCCATTGCCCGATCGCCTCCCGGGAGTGGCATGCCGCGCGAACCGGCACCGCCTGGACACGGCTTCACGGCCGTGGACGACCAGCCGGACCCGGGCGCCTGGGTGCGGCTGCTGGACAAGCTCGACCAGGAGCCGTTCTACCGCGGCTACAAGGCCCGGGTCCTCGAGCTGCTCGGCCCCGCCCGAGGCGGCCGCTACCTGGACGTCGGCGGCGGCACCGGCGCCGGCGCCCGCGCGCTGGCCGGCCGGGCGGGCGGTGGGGCGCGGGCGGTGGTGGTCGACCGCTCGGCGACCATGGCCGCCGAGGCCCACCGGCGCGGCGGCGTGGCCGTCGCCGGCGCGGCCGAGGCGCTACCGTTCCGGGACGCGAGCTTCGACGGCTGCTGGGCCGACCGGACCTTCCAGCACCTCGCGGACCCCGGGCGGGCGCTCGCGGAGATGATCCGGGTGACCCGACCAGCGGGTCGGGTGGTGACCTGCGATCCCGACTACGGCACCCAGGTGGTGGACGTCGACGACCAGGACCTGGCTCGCCGGGTGCTCCGCTTCCGCGCCGACCACCTGTTGCGCAACGGCACGCTGGCCCATCGGATGCCGGGGTTGATGGCCGCCGCCGGGCTGGTGGACGTGCGGGTGGAGGCGATGACCCTGGTGGTCCGCGACCACCGGGCGGTCGACGACGTGATGGGCCTGCGCACCTGGGCCGCCACGGCGCAGCGACGGGGGGTGCTCGACGCCGCCGCCGCGGCCGCCTGGCCGCGGGCGGTCGACCGGGCGGTTGCCGCCGGCCGTTTCCTGTACGCGGTCACGTTCTTCCTGACCGTCGGCGTCCGGCCGGCCGCGCCGGGCTGATCAGTACTTCCGTTCCATCGGCTGGTAGCGGGTCACGGTGACCGGCTTGTAGTCCAGCTTGACCCCGCCCTCGGTGCGCTGGGCGAGGCTGTGCTTCAGCCAGTTCTTGTCGTCGCGGGTGGGGAAGTCCTCGCGGAAGTGGCCGCCGCGGCTCTCCTGGCGTGCCCGCGCGGCCACCACCAGCGTCTCGGCCAGGTCCAGCAGGAAGCCGAGCTCGAGGGCCTCGACCAGGTCGGTGTTGTAGCGCCTGGAGCCGTCCTGCACCCACACGCGGGCGTAGCGCTCGCGCAGGGAGGCCAGCTCCACCTCCATCTCGGTGAGCAGCGCCTCGGTGCGGTAGACCCCGGCCTTCTCGTCCATGCCGGCCTGCAGGTCGCCGCGGATCGCCGCGGCCCGCTCGCCCTGCGGGTGGGCGGCCAGGTCCTCCAGCATGCCGCGCGCCGCCGCCGACGGGTCGTCGCCGAGGTCGGCGTGGCCGACCCCGGCCGCGTGCTCGGCCGCGGCGATCCCGGCCCGCTTGCCGAACACCACGATGTCCAGCAGCGAGTTGGTGCCGAGCCGGTTGGCCCCGTGCACCGACACGCAGGCGCACTCCCCGGCCGCGTACAGCCCGGGCAGCACGGTGTTGCCGGCGTCGACGACCACCTCGGCGTCGACGTTGGTGGGGATGCCGCCCATCGCGTAGTGGGCGGTCGGCTGGATCGGCACGCCCTCCCGCTTCGGCTCGACCCCCAGGTAGGTGCGGGCGAACTCGGTGATGTCGGGCAGCTTGCTGTCGATCACCTCCGGGTCCAGGTGGCTCACGTCCAGGTACACGTAGTCGCCGCCGGGCCCGGCGCCGCGGCCCTCGCGGACCTCGGTGTAGATCGCCCGGGAGACCATGTCGCGCGGGGCGAGGTCCTTGATGGTGGGGGCGTACCGCTCCATGAACGCCTCGCCGTCCCGGTTGCGCAGGATGCCGCCCTCGCCGCGGGCCGCCTCCGACAGCAGGATGCCCAGCTTGTACAGGCCGGTCGGGTGGAACTGGAAGAACTCCATGTCCTCCATGGGGATGCCGCGGCGGTAGCAGACGCTGGGGCCGTCGCCGGTGAGGGCGTGGGCGTTGGAGGTGACCTTGAACATCTTGCCGAACCCGCCGGTGCAGAACACCACCGACCTGGCGCGGAACACGTGCAGCTCGCCGGTTGCCAGCTCGTAGGCGACCACCCCGGCGGCGCGGTCGTCGCGCAGCAGCAGGTCGATCACGTAGAACTCGTTGAAGAAGGTCGTCCCCTGCTTCACGTTCTGCTGGAACAGGGTCTGCAGGATCATGTGGCCGGTGCGGTCGGCCGCGAAGCAGGAGCGGCGCACGGCGCCGGCGCCGTGGTGGTGGGTGTGGCCGCCGAAGCGGCGCTGGTCGATCCGGCCGTCGGGGGTGCGGTTGAACGGCATGCCCATGTGCTCGAGGTCGTAGACGGCCTCGACCGCCTCGCGGCACATGACCTCGGCGGCGTCCTGGTCGACCAGGTAGTCGCCGCCCTTGACGGTGTCGAAGGTGTGCCACTCCCAGTTGTCCTCCTCGACGTTGGCCAGGGCGGCGCACATGCCGCCCTGGGCCGCGCCGGTGTGGGAGCGGGTCGGGTACAGCTTGCTGATCACCGCGGTCCTGGCCCGCCGGGAGCTCTCCAGCGCGGCCCGCAGCCCGGCGCCGCCCGCGCCGACGATCACCACGTCGTAGGAGTGCTGTTGGATCAT
>DASQWY010000392.1:0-7438 GCA_035640005.1 Actinomycetes bacterium | reverse complement strand
GCGGTCTGCACGTAGTCGTTCTTCACGTCGACGGTGAGCAGCCCGAACGCCGACAGGTTGCCGGGGTCGCGGGGCACGACCGCCACCCGCAGCCCCAGCAGCTCCAGCAGCCGGCAGGCCAGCAGCGAGCCGGAGCCGCCGAAGGTGGTCAGCACGAACTCGCGCACGTCCAGGCCGCGCCTGACGGTCACCTGCCGCAGCGCGTTCGCCTGGTTCCAGGCGGAGATCTCCAGCACCCCGGCGGCGGTCGCCTCCAGGCCGAGGCCCAGCTTGGCGCCGAGCGCGGCCAGCCCCTCGCGGGCGGCGTCGGCGTCCAAGGGCAGCTCACCGCCGAGCAGGTGCGGCGGGATGCGGCCGAGGACCACGTGGGCGTCGGTGACGGCCGGCTCGGTGCCGCCCTTGCGGTAGCAGAGCGGGCCGGGGTCGGCGCCGGCCGAGCGCGGCCCGACCTTCAGCGTCCCCTCCCGCGACAGCCAGGCGACCGAGCCGCCGCCGGCGCCGACGGTGACCACGTCGACCATGGGCACCTTCGACGGGTAGCCGCCGACGCTGCCCTCGGTGGTGAGGGTCGGCTCGCCGTGCAGCACCACGCTGACGTCGGTGGAGGTGCCGCCGCCGTCCAGGGTGAGCACCCGGTCGAAGCCGGCGGCCCTGGCGACCAGCGCGGCGCCGAGCGCGCCGGCCGCCGGCCCCGACAGCACCGTCGAGATCGGCTGCCGCGCGACCTCCTCGGCCGACAGCACCCCGCCGTTGGACTTCATCACGTAGAAGGGCAGCCCACGGCCGGGGGCGAGCGCGTCCAGCCGCCGCCGGATGGTGGCCACGTAGCGGCCGACCCGCGGCTTGACGGCCGCGTCGACCAGCGTGGTCATCGCCCGCTCGTACTCCCGGTACTCCCGCAGCACCTCGCTGGACAGCGACACGACCGCTTGCGGGTGCTCCCGCGCCAGCACCGCGCGCATCCGCCGCTCGTGCGCGGGGTTGGCGTAGGCGTGCAGGAAGCAGACGCCGACCGCGACCACGCCGCGGTCGCGCAGGAAGCGGGCGGCGGCGCGGGCCTGCTGCTCGTCGAACGGCCGCAGCTCGCGGCCGCGGTGGTCGAGCCGGCCGCCGACCGTGCGGACCAGGTCGGCGGGGACGATCCGCGGCGGCTTCACCCAGAAGTAGCTGTTGCCGTAGCCGTCGGGCACGCTCTGCCTGGCGATCTCCAGCAGGAACTCGAAGCCCTCGGTGGTGACCAGGCCGAGCGGGTCCAGGTCGCCCTGCAGCAGCTGGTTGGTGGCCACGGTGGTGCCGTGGCAGACGGCGGCGAGGTCGCCGGCGCCGGCGCCGAGCTGGTCGAGCACCTTGCGCACGCCCTCCATGAAGCCCCGCGCCGGGTCGTCGGGGGTGGAGGGGGTCTTGGTGGCGGCCAGCTCGCCGCTGCCCTCGTCGAAGGCGACCACGTCGGTGAAGGTGCCGCCGGTGTCGACCCCGACGCGGACGCGCCGCGGCGTGCTAGCCATGCGGGAAGCGCGTGCTCGCCGGCCGGCGCAGCTGCTCCAGGTGGCGTTCCAGCAGCGCCAGGTTGCGGTCGGCGAGGTGGTCGAAGCGCTGCGGCACGCTGGAGCCGGGGGTGAGCGAGGCGATCGCGGCGGCCGGGTCCAGGCGGGCGCTGACCCAGCCCTGGTGGGAGGCGGCCCGCGCGACCACCTCGGCGATCGGCGTGACGATCAGCGAGTTGCCGAAGTAGAGCACGCCGGCGGGGTCGACGCCGGTGGCGTTGGCGGCGACCACGAACACGTGGTTGTCGTAGGCGCGGGCGCGGGTGGTCAGCTCCCAGATGTCGGCCGAGCGCAGCAGCGCCGACGGCCGGCAGATCAGCTCGGCGCCGAGCACCGCCTCGATCCGCGACAGCTCCGGGAAGTCGCCGTCGAAGCAGATCGTCAGGCCGATGCGGGCGAGATCGGTGTCGACCACCACCGCCTCGTCGCCGGCGGTGACCCAGCCGCCGTCGGCGCGCGCCTCGCCGCAGAACAGGTGGGTCTTGCGGTAGCGGCCGAGCAGCTCACCGGACGGCCCCAGCAGCACCGCGGTGTTGTGGACGGTGCCGCGCCCGCCGCCGCGCTCGTAGGTGCCGCAGACCAGGTGGATGCCGAGGCGCCTGGCGGCATCCTGCAGCGGCGCGGTGACCGGGCCGGGCACCTCGCTGACCAGGTCCCACAGGGTCTCCGGGTCGACCCCGGGGGTGAAGCCGGTGGTCGCCGACTCGGGCAGCACCACCAGCTCGGCGCCGGTCGCGGCGACGCAGCGCTCGACCTGCTCCACGCAGGTGTCCAGGTTGGCCTTGACCGACTCGGCGCGCAGCGGCCCCGGCGCGGGCGCGACCTGCACGGCCGCCGCGGTGAACGCACGCATGATGTTCCTCCCTCACCTCATGGTTGAGAGCTTCGGTGGGGTGATGCTGGCGCGGTTCCCCGGTTCATGTGGGGGGGAGCTCGCTCCCCCCCACACCCCCCAAGAGCGCCTGTGCCATGGGAACCGTTCTCGCGCCGGGTTTCAAACATTCATTCGCGTCGGTCGGGGCGGCGCGCGCCGCGGCGCGCCAGGTAGCCGCCGACCAGCGCGCCGAGCAGGGCGACCGCGGCGCCGAAGACGGCGCCGGCGGCGAACTGCCCGCCGGGCACGCCCGCCGCCGCCGGCCGCGGCGGGGCGGTGAACACCGGCCGCCCGGCGGCCGCCGGGGCCGCCGGGGCCTCGGCCGGGGCCGGGGCGCCGGTGAGCACGCCGTCGACGGCGGCGAAGAACTCCCCGGCGGTCCGTTTCGCCACGCCCGACAGCATCCGCTGGCCGACGCCGCCGAGCATCCCGCCGACCACCGCGTCGGCGTCGTAGCTGAGCAGGGTGGTGCCGTCGCCGCCGTCCGCCAGCCGCACGGTCACGTCCGCCGCGACCGTGCCGGGGCTGCCGGAGCCGGCGGCCCGGAGCGTCAGCTCGCTCGGCGCCCGCTGGTCGGTGAGGCGCACGTCGCCGCTGTAGGTGCCCCGCACCGAGGCGACCCCGGCGGTGACCACCACCTGGTAGGCGTCCTCGCCGACCTGCTCGAGCCGCTCGCAGCCGGGGATGGTGCGGACCAGCACGGCCGGGTCGGTGAGCGCCGCGTACACCGCCTCCGCCGGCGCGTGCAGGGTGGCGTTGCCGGCGATCCTCATCCGTCCCCCTCCTTGGCGTGCCGCCGCAGCTCCCACAGCTCCGACGGGGAGATCGGCATCCGCCGGACGAAGCGGCCCTCGGCGTCGGAGATCGCCGAGGCGAGCACCGCCGCGCCGGGGATCACGCCGGCCTCGCCGACGCCCTTGATCCCCAGCGGGTTCAGCGGCGTCGGCGTCTCCAGGTGGTCGATCTCCACCTTCGGCACCTCCGAGGCGTACGGCATCAGGAAGTCCATGAACGAGGCGTTGAGCAGCTGGCCGTGCTCGTCGTAGACGATCCGCTCGTAGAGCGCGCCGCCGACGCCCTGGGCGACGCCGCCGTGGATCTGCCCCTGGACGATCCGCGGGTTGATCAGCGGGCCGCAATCGTGGACCACGCAGTAGCGCAGCACCCGGATCTCGGCGGTCTCCGGGTCGGTCTCCACCACGGCGGCGTGCATGCCGTTGGCGAAGGTGGAGCGCACCGGCGAGTAGTAGTCGGTCGCCTCCAGGCCCGGCTCGTCGTCCTCGGCGACCGGCGCGGTGTCGGCGCCGCCGCCGACCGCGAACTGGGTGGCGCGCCCGGTCTGCTCGTCGAAGGCGTAGCGCAGCGGGTTGGCCAGCACCGCGACGGTCGCCAGCGGGACCTGTCTGTCGGGCACGCCGCGGACCCGCACCACCCCCTCGACCACCTCCAGGTCGGCGGGGTCGGCCTCCAGCGCCTCGCCGGCGATGCGCAGCGCCTTGGCCCGCACCTTGCGGGCGGCCAGCGCGACCGCGTTGCCGCTCATCACCGCGGCGCGGCTGGCGAAGGTGCCGACCGCGTACTTGAAGCGGCGGGTGTCGCCGGTGACCACCGTGACCGCCTCCACCGGCACGCCCAGTTCCTCCGCGGCCACCTGCGCGAACACCGTCTCGTGGCCCTGGCCCTGGGTGGTGAGGCCGGTCGCGACCACCACCTGGCCGCTGGTCTCCACCCGCACGTGCGCGCCCTCGTAGGGGCCGACGCCGGTGCCCTCCACGTAGCAGGCCAGGCCGATGCCGACGCGCCGTCCCTCGGACCTGGCCTGCTCCCGCTGGGCCTCGAACTCGTCCCAGCCGACCAGCTTCTTCAGCTTCTGCAGCGACGCGGGGAAGTCGCCGGAGTCGTAGATCAGCGGGCGGCCGTCCTGGAAGGTCAGCCGGTGGTCGTAGGGCATCTCCTCGGGCCGGATGAAGTTGGTCTCGCGCACCTCCGCGCGGTCGCGGCCAAGCGCCGCGGCGATCGCGTCCATGGTCCGCTCCATGGCGAACGCGCCCTGCGGCCGGCCGGCGCCGCGGTAGGGGGTGACCGGGACGGTGTTGGTGTACAGCGAGCGGAACTCGACCCGGTAGGCGCCCGGCTTGTAGGGGCCGAGCAGCTGGGTGGCGGTGATGATCGGCACGATGATCCCGTAGGGGGTGTAGGCGCCGTTGTCGTGGAGGAACTCGACCTCCAGGCCGAGCAGGCGCCCGTCGTCGTCGAAGCCGACCCGCACCCGGTGGCGCTGGCCGCGCTCGTGGGTGGCGGCGATGAAGTGCTCGCGCCGGTCCTCGACCCACTTCACCTCGCGGCCGAGCCGCATCGCCGCCCACGGCACCAGCACCTCCTCCGGCCACGGGTGCATGATCTTCACCCCGAAGCCGCCGCCGACGTCGGGGGCGACCACCTCGACCCGGTCGACCGGCACGCCGAGCTTGGCCGCCAGCGCGAACCGCACCGAGGTCGAGGTCTGGGTGGAGCTGTAGACGCGCAGGGAGCGGTCGGCGGCGTCCCAGCGGGCGTAGACCCCCCGGCCCTCCAGCGGGGTGGACGCGGAGCGCTCGATCTCGAGGTCCAGCTCCAGCCGGTGCGGCGCCGCCGCCACCGCGGCGGGCGCGTCGCCGACCTCCTGGACCATGTGCGCGGCGACGTTGTCGGGCACGTCGTCGTGGACGCTGCGCTCGGCGCGGCGGGCCGCCTCGATCCCGACCACCGGCGGCAGCGGCTGGTAGCTGACCTGGATGCGCTCGCAGGCGTCCTCGGCGAGGTAGCGGTCGCCGGCCACCACCATCACCACCGGCTCGCCGACGTGGCGGACCACGCCGTTGGCCAGCGGGTAGCCGGTGCGGGGAGCGTGCAGGCTGGGGTGCGGGATCAGCAGCGGCAGCGGCTCGGCGACGCGGCCGTCGAGGTCCTCGTAGGTGTAGACGGCGACCAGCCCGTCGACGTCCAGCGCTCCGCTCACGTCGACGTCGACCACCCGGGCGTGCGCGTGCGGGCTGCGCACGAACGCCGCGGCCAGCGCCCCGGCGCCGAGGTCGTCCAGGTAGCGGCCGTCCCCGGCGACCAGCCGCGGATCCTCCCGCCGCGCGATCGGCTCCCCGAACATCCTGGTCGTCATGCCCCGGCCTCTCCCTCGCGCAGCAGCTCGGCGGCGCGCAGCACCGAGGCGACGATGTTCTGGTAGCCGGTGCAGCGGCACAGGTTGCCGCCGATCGCCTCGCGGGCGGCCGCCTCGGTCGGGTGCGGGTGGTCGCGCAGCCAGGCGGTGACGGTGGTGACGAACCCGGGCGTGCAGAAGCCGCACTGCAGCCCGTGGCATTCCATGAAGGCGCGCTGCACCGGCCCGAGGCCGCCGTCGGCGGCGCGGCAGCCTTCCACGGTGGTGATCTCGGCCCCGTCCACGCTGACCGCGAACAGCAGGCAGGAGCGCATCGGCCGCCCGTCCACCAGCACCGTGCAGGCGCCGCACACCCCGTGCTCGCAGCCGAGGTGGGTGCCGGTGAGCCCGAGGTCGTGGCGCAGGCAGTCGGCCAGCAGCCGCCGCGCCGGCACCCGCACCCTGCGCGGCACCCCGTTGACCAGCAGGCGGGTCTCGTGCAGCGTCTCGGTCACTGGTCCACCTCCCCACTCTCCGGCCCAGCGGCGGCGCGGGCGGCCGCGGCGCGGGCCGCGCGGGCGGTGAGCACCCCGGCCAGGTGCCGCCGGTAGGCCGCGCTGGCGTGGATGTCGTCGTCGGGGTGGACCCGGGCGGCGGCCAGCGCCCCGGCGGCGGCCCAGTCGGCCGCGTCGTGCGGCCGGCCGGCGAGCGCGTCGTCCAGGTCGACGGTCACCGGCACCGGGCCGACCGAGCAGAACGCCGCGCGGGCGGCGCGGACCCGCCGGTCGGCGTCGAAGGTGACCAGCGCCCCCACCCCGCACAGCGCGTAGTCGCCGGCGCGGCGCGCCACCTCCACCCAGGCGCTGCCGCTGCCCGCGGGCGGCCTGGGGAAGACCGCGGCGGTGGCCAGCTCGCCGGGGCGCAGCGCCGATTCCAGCGGGCCGACGAAGAACTCCGCCGCCGGCACCGCCCGCCCCCCGCCGTTCCCCGCCGCGGCCACCTCCACCACCCCGCCGAGCAGGGCCAGCACCGCCGGCAGCTCGCCGGCCGGGTCGGCGTGCGCCAGGCTGCCGACCACCGTGCCGCGGTTGCGGATGGTCGGGTGCGCCAGCTGTGCCAGCGCCTGCGCCAGCAGCGGCACCGCGCCGCGCGCGGCGGCGTCGTGCTCGACCTCGGCGTGGCGGGCGACGGCGCCGACCCGCACCGCGTCCTCGCTGCTGCGGACGTAGGCCAGCTCGGCGAGCCGGTTGATGTCGACCAGGTGCGCCGGGGCGGCCAGGCGCATGTTGAGCAGCGGCACCAGGCTCTGCCCGCCGGCCAGGACCTTGCCGTCGTGGCCGACCTCGGCGAGCGCCGCCAGGGCCTCCGCCACGGTGGCCGGCCGGTGGTACTCGAACGCGGGCGGTTTCATCCCCGCATCATCGCCTCTTCCGTGCCCCTCGTGGGAGGGGTGGTGGCCGAACGGCGCTGGACGCGCGGAAACGGACGGTTGCACTGAAACGCGCCTTCGTGCTTTCCTCGCTCGATGCTCGGAGGACTTGCGTGACGGGCGCGGCGATCCTGCTCCTGGCCGGTGTGGCGGGCATCCTCGCGGTCGGCGCGCTGGCCGCCGCAGCCCCGGGCCGCTGGCGGGCCGCGGTGGGGCGGCTGGCCGGCGGGCTGCCGCTGGAACGGCTCCGGCGGCAGCGCGACGGCCTGGTCGCGGGGCTCGGCCCCGGCGGCGCCTACGCGGCGGTGCTGCTGGCCGGCATCCCCCCGCTGGTGTTCGCCTGCTGGCTGCTCGGCGTGCTCGCCCAGCACCGGCCGCTGGCCATCGCCAACCGCTGGCTGCTGGACTGGTTCACGCAGCAGCAGGCGCTGGCGCCGGCGCCGCTGGAGCAGTCGATG